>JANORI010000574.1:0-3255 GCA_031415235.1 Acidobacteriota bacterium
GCACCGACCTGGCCAGAATCAAGTTGGCCACGTTCGAACAGGCCACGATGAAGACCAGCGCCGAAGCGGCCAGCAGCACCAGCAGGATGGTGCGCGCCGGCGACACGATCTGCTCGCGCAGATTCACGGCGTCGATGCGGAAGTCGGCGTTGGCCGGATAGGCTTCACTGTGTTCGCTCTTGATGGCGCCGTGGGCGGTGCTGAGCTCGGCCTTCACGTTCGCGAGTGAGCTGCCCGGGGCCAGGCGACCGAAGAGCTCGGTCATGCGGTGCACCCGGCCGTCGACCATCGTGGCGTCCAGGTGATGCGGGCTGGTCACCACGTTGGCGATGATCTCGGTTTCGGTGGGATACGGCACCGACGGCTCGAGCACGCCGACGATCGTGGCGGTGCGATCGCTGAGGCGAATCGTCTTGCCGATCACGCCGGGGTCGCTCTGAAATGCGGTGGTCCAGTAGCGGTGCGTGAGCACGGCCGCGCCGGCCGCCGCCGCGCCGTCGTCACTCGGCCCGAGCAGGCGACCGATGACGGGTCGCAGTCCCATCACCTCGCAGTACGAGCCGCCCACGACGCCGGCGCGCACGACGCGCGGCTCGCCCAGGCCGACCATCGTGAACTCGATGGTGGAGAAGTCGCCGAACGCCGAGAGCGTCTTCACGCGGCCGCGCAGGTCGCGCAGCTCGGGCACCGAGAAGTTGGCGTTCTCGGTGCCGATGCCGCGGGCGCTCTGGCGGATGTAGATCAACGTGTCTTGATCGCGATTCACCAGCGGTCGCAGCAGCACTCCCCGCACCACGCTGAAGATGGCGGCATTGGCACCGATGCCGAGCGCCAGCGTGAGCACCACGGTGATCGTGAGGCCCTTGGTGCGCGCCAGCGAGCGGAAGGCGTAGCGAAGGTCGGAGACGATACTCATGATCGTGTGCTCTCGTATGGGCCCGGCGGGGCCCGGAACAGGGACTGTGCCATATCGTCGAACGGGGCGCACGCGTTTCGGCACCGCCACGGAGATTTTCTTCGACCGGCTCCGCAATTGTCTTCAACCGGCTTCACGGGGCGTCCACGGCTCGGCCCGGAGTGGCCTAGCAGGCCGCTACCTTCCGGCCCGCTGCGCTTGCGCGGGGTGGATGCGACTGGTACAGTCCGGGCGCGCGTCGCGCCCCACCCGTCATGCCGTCCATGTCCCTCTCCGCCCGGGTCCTGGCGTGCGGCTGCGCCGTGTGGGCCCTGGCCGGCCAGGCGCAGGCCGCGGCCGTGCTCACCGCGGCTGACGCGCGCATCGAGTTCCGCTCGCCCACGTCGTGCACGGTGGCGCTGACCGTGTCGGTGAGCGGCGCGGCTGACGTGGAGCATCGCCTCGCGCTCGGGTCGGGCGCCGCGGTGGAGCTCCTCGGTATCGAGGGGGCCGACGCCGTGAGCGCCGCGCGGGACATCGGGCGCACCCGTGCCGTGACCGTGCGTCCGAGGCAGCCGGCCTACACGATCCGCTACGCCGTGACGAATGCCGACAGCAACGCGCATCGCTGCGCGCTGTGGCTGCCGACGGCGCCGGCCGACGGCCGCTCCCGCAACGTGCGTTTGCACGTGCAGGTACCGCCGGGCGCCGTGCCAGGCAGCAGCATGCCGGGGTTCGCATGGACGGGGGAGCGCGGCGAGGCCACGTTGGGCCATCTGCCGGCGTTCGTGCGCGTGTCGTTTGCGGACGCGGGCGCGCGGCCATCGTGGGACGTCTCCAGCATCATGGACCTGGTGACGCTGCTGGTGCTGGCTGGGGCCTCGGCGTTGTGGCTTCGGCGCGCGCGTGCCGCTGGTGCACACGGCGCGGCCGCGAATCCAGCGCGGGTGGTGAAGTAGCCATGGACGCGTCCATAGGCTTCGGCTGGAGCTTCTACGGCTTCTTCGCGGCGGCCGTCGTGTGGCTCGTGGTCTATTTCGTGTGGGCGACGCGGGCGGCGGCGCGCGACCGTCAGCAGGCGAGGCAGCAGGCGAATGGTCGCTGATTCCTCCGTGCTGCTCGTGGTTACCGTGGCGTATCTGGCCATGGTGATGGGCGTGTCGGTGTGGGGCTACCGCCACAGCAAGACCGAGGAAGACTTTCTCGCCGCCGGCCGCTCGATCGGTCCCTGGGTCGGCGGGGCCGTGCTGGCGGCCACGCAGATCAGCGCCGGCACGTTCGTGGGCACGCTCGGCCGGCACTACCTCACGGGTGTGAGCTGGACGTGGATTTGGTTTGGCGTGTGGGCCGGCTGGGCGGCCTCGGCCCTGCTCGTGGCGCCGAAGCTGCGCCGCTTCGGGGCGCTCACGGTGGCCGACTACGTGGGCACGCGCTTCGCCAGCGAGGGTGCGCGCACGCTGGCGGCCGTGCTCATCATCGTGTGCTACAGCATCCTGCTCACGGCGCAGTTCCAGGCCATCGGCGAGATTGCGTCGGCGGTGTTCGGTGTGTCGCCCATGCTCGCCATGGGCGCACTGCTCGCGAGCACCGGCTTCTACACGGCGCTCGGCGGCGTGCGGTCGAGTTCGTACATCGAGTTCGTGCAGACGCTGATCATGCTGCTGGCGCTGGTGTGCGCCGTGCCCGTGGTGATTGCGCACGTGGGCGGCGTCACCGCGCTCGGCGAGTACGTGGGCTCGATCGAGCCGCGCATGACGGCGTGGTGGTTCTCGGGCAGAGAACTGCTGGCGTTCGGCCTCGCGTTCGGTCTGGGCATCGCCGCCGCGCCGTATGAGATGACGCGCTACTACTCGATGCGCGACGTGGCCACCGTGCGCTACGCCATCGGCATCTCGATGGCGATGCAGGTGCTGATTGGCACGTGCGTGATGCTGCTCGGCATCGGCATCCGCGGCGTGTTCCCCTATCTGCCGTCGCCGGACCAGGCGTCGAGCATCATGGCCTCCACGCTGATGTCGCCGCTGCTCGGGTCGCTCTTCCTGATGGCCATGCTGTCGGCGATCATGTCGACGGTAAACTCGATCCTGCTCGTGACCGGCGGCGCGTTCGCGCACGACCTCTACAAGCGCCTGATCCATCCCGCGGCGACCCAGCAGCGGCTGGTGTGGGTGAACCGCCTCTCGATCGTGGCGCTCGCGATCATCCCCTTCTGGATGGCCACGCTGAAGCTCGGCGACGTACAGGCGATCGTGATCGAGCAGGCCAAGTTCATCGCCAGCTTCTTCTTCGTGCCGGTCGTGTTCGGGCTCAACTGGCGGCGCGGCACCAGGCAGGGCGCCATCTGGAGCATGGTCGTCGGC
>JANORI010000575.1:0-21108 GCA_031415235.1 Acidobacteriota bacterium
CAGACTCGGCAGCTACGTGATGGCCGAAGAAATCAGGCTTGCCGCACAGTTTGACTCGCCGTCACCAACGTGCGATTTTGACTGAGTTCGACGGTGTGCCTCGCGGACGCGGTCGGCATGCGTGGTAGAAGAAATCGTCGAGGCATGCAGACGAGGTTCAGCATGGCAAAGGGATGCGCTGATTTGGTCGAGATCACCAGTGGGAGCACGAACGTATTCGACGACCTCGGCTACCCTGCTGCCCCTGCTGATCCGCGCGGTATCTCGCAGCGTGGTGGCCGTTTAGGCACCGGACTGGCCGACGCAGACTCCGTCAGGCGCTCTTTGGCAATGCCCGCACCTTGGGCCGGAGTGCGCGGTTCTTCAGCGCGTGCCACAGGTCCCACTTGGCTTGAAGGCTGAGCCAGATCTCGGCGTCCCACCGGGTGAGCGCCTCCAGCAACAGAGCGGTGTCGGCGCTGACGCCCCGGCGGCCCTTCACGATCGCGTTCAGTCGCTGGAACGGGACGTTCATCCGTTCGGCAGCCTCAACTTGAGACACGCCGAGCGGCTCGAGGAACTCTTTCAACAGCATCTCGCCAGGATGAGTCGGGGGCCGGTTGGTGGGTAGCATCGTTTCTTCTCAGTGGTAGTCCGTACACCGCACGTCAAACGCGTCTTGGCCCTCGAACCTGAAGACCACCCGGTATTGGTCGTTTACGCGGATGGCGTGGAACCCTGCCATGTCGACCACGAGCGCATGAAGCCGATTGCCCGGCGGTACCCTCAGGCTGTCGAGGCGCGCCACGGTGTCGATCTGGTCCAGCTTCCGCAGCACGACGGGCCAAAGATCCCGCGGTATTCGGCGGGCCGGTCTGCTATTGACGCCGTTCCATACATCCCGCGTCGTGTCGTCCGCGAACATCCGAATCACCTGGCTAGCACTATAGCACGACTACCATGCTATCTGGGCCTGGCTCCCCAGCATTGACGGGACACTGTGCTCCTCGGTATCCTGCCGCTCAGCCGGGTCAACCACCTGCACGCGCCGCCCACGTCACCACGCTGGCGGCCCTCCTTCCTCTGACCTCGGCGCCTACGGCTTCATTCAGTCGTGTTCCGTCTCGAGGAACAGGCAAGCCCCGGCATGGTTCGGAAGCGGCGCAAGATTCTCGTCTCGACTCGCGTTCCATCAGTAGCGGCTGCCACTCGTGTTGGCGCCGCCCCGGCGGTCCACCCTGCGCACGTCTCAGCGCGCGCCGGGTCGTCCCGCGCGCTTGCCTGCATGGCGGGTCGCGCCGGCCTTCTCGAACCGGACCGAGTACTGCTCGCAACGCCAGGGGCACAGCCTCTCGCCGGCCGAGCCAATCGTTCCAGACTCCAGGAGGCAACCATGAAGCTCTGGCTCAACGTGGGCGACGCAGCGGAGTACGCCGGCGTGTGCCGCGACACGATTTACACGGCTTGCGAGCGGCGAGAGATTCGCCACGTCCGCATTGGCGGACGCCGGTCGATTCGGCTCAAGCGCGAGTGGATCGACGACTGGTACGAGCGCCGAACGTCACGTCATCGCAAAGAACCTGGCGAGTGCCAGGGAGTACGAAGCCAAGGTCGCGCCGTTCCTGGCGCGCTTTGGTGACCGGGCCCTCACCGAGGTCCGAACCGCGGACATCGAGGACGTGATCGCAGACCTGCGAAAGCCGCGCATAGTTGGCCGGCGTCCAGGGCTGCGGCCGCTCACGCCCGCCACGATCAACCGCACCGTCGATCGTCTGCGCCACATGTTCAACTGGGCCGTTGGCCCGGAATATCTCGACCGGACGCCGTTCAAGCGCGGGAGCGCCACGCTCGTCAAGAAGCTGCTCGAAGACAACAAGCGGCGCCGGCGTGTCGACGCGCACGAGGAAGCGGCGCTGCTGCGAGAGGCGTCGCCGCACATTCAGGCGATGCTCATCGCCGCGCTCGACACCGGGATGCGACAGGGCGAGATGCTGGCGCTCCGGTTCCGTGACGTGGACCTGCCACGCGGGCTGATCACGCTCCGCGGCCACACCACGAAGAGCGGCAAGTCGCGACTCGTGCCGATCTCGACCGCGCGACTTCGCGACGTCCTCGACTGGCTGCGTACCGATGCGGATGGGCAGGACAAGCCCGACGACGCGGTCGTCTCCAGCAACGAAGTGGGCGAGCCCCTGCGGCTATTCCACCGCACCTGGCAAACGCTGGTGCTGCGCGCCCACGGCCACACGGCCACCTGGGCCGCGCGCCTGAACTACCAGGGCCTGTCCGACGACTCCCAGAACGCCTTCCGCACGATCAACCTGCGTTGGCACGATCTGCGCCACGAGTACGCCTCACGCTTGGTGGAGCAGGGCGTACCGCTCGCGCAGGTGCGCGACTCGAAAACCTCCAGCTCGCCGTGCGAAAACTCGAGCGCGGGCACGCCTTTACCGGGACAAAGTTTCAAGATGTTTTCAAGATCGCCCGCGTAGTGAGCGGGGCGGACACCCAGCCCAGTGTCGCTGAGGGCGAGCAAGGCCGCCCGATAGGGCGGCCAACGCGAGCGGGGCAGCAGGGATTCGTGCCCATTTCCGGCGCGAAATCGCGCCGGAATGCGCCTTAGTCCCGCCTCCCAGCCAGAATGAGCCGGATGGCGAATGATTGGCTGGGAGGCAGGGATTCGAACCCCGATAAGCAGAGTCAGAGTCTGCTGTCCTACCGTTGAACGACCTCCCAGCAGGAGGGCCACCGGCGCGTCTGACCACGAGAACCGCGCCGCCGGAATCACCAATTATAGAAGGCCCGGCCTCGCTCGGCAACTCCCCGTCCGCACGTCACGCCGTCCGGCCGCCCCAATCAACTCGTCCCGGGAGGTATGATCCAGGGATCTGATGCAATCCGCCTCCGCGCTCCGGGCCGCTACTGTCGCGCCCGAGATTACCAGCTACGCCCATCTCGACGCTCGCCAGCGCCTCGTCACCGTGGCCGGCCTGATGCTCACGTTGCTACTGGCCGCCATGGACCAGACCATCGTGGGCACGGCCATGCCGCGCGTGGTTTCGAGCCTGGACGGGTTCGACCGCTACCCCTGGGTCACCACGGCCTACCTGCTCACCTCGACCATCGCGGTGCCGGTGTTCGCCAAGCTCTCCGACCTGTACGGCCGCAAGTGGCTCTACATGATCGGCCTCGTGATCTTCGTGCTGTCGTCATGGCTCTGCGGCGCCGCCGGTAACATCCCGATTCCCCTCGACGGCATGAACCAGCTCATTCTGTTCCGCGGGCTGCAAGGCATCGGCGGCGGGGCGGTGATGGGCCTCACCTTCACCATCATCGGCGACCTCTTCGCCCCGGCAGAGCGCGGCCGCTACCAGGGGATGTTCGGCGCAGTGTTTGGCCTGGCGTCAATTGTGGGCCCGCTGGCTGGCGGCTTCATCACCGATCACATGTCGTGGCGCTGGGCGTTCTACGTGAACGCGCCTCTCGGCATTGTCGCGGCCGGCGTGCTCTACCGCACGTTCCCGTGCGTGGCCCCGCACGGTCGCAATCGCTCGATCGACTGGCTGGGTCTGGTGTCGCTCACGGGCTGGATCGTGCCGCTGCTGCTCGCGCTGAGCCGGGTGAACGAGCAGGGCTGGACCGATCCCACGGTGCGCACGTTGCTGGTCGCGGCAATCACGTCGCTCGTCATCTTCGTGTGGGCCGAACGCCGTGCCGAAGAGCCGCTCATGCCGCCGTCGCTCTTCGCCATTCGCACCATCGCGCTCGCCTCGTGCGGCGTCTTCGTGCTGGGGATGTCGATGTTTGGCATGTTCGTGTACTTGCCGCTCTACCTGCAGGGCGTGCTCGGCATGTCGGCCGCCGCGTCTGGCATGCTCTTTGTGCCGATGATCTTCGCGATGATCATTGCCAGCGTGGCCTCGGGCCAGATCGTGTCGCGCACGGGGCGCTACAAGGTGCTGGCCGTGGCGGGCGCGGTGCTGGCCACGATAGGTATGGCGCTGCTGGCGCGTCTTGGCGCCGGAGCTGGTGCCAACGTGATCGTGTGGTGCCTGGTAGTGTGCGGGTTCGGCTTCGGCGCGGCCCAGCCGGTCTACGCGCTGGTCGTGCAGAACGCGGCGCCCCGGGCGCAGTTGGGCGCGGCCACGGCCACCAGTCAATTCTTCCGCTCGATTGGCAGCACGATCGGCGTGGCGGTGTTCGGCACGATGCTGCTCGGCACGTATCACCAGCAGCTGGCGGCCACGCTGCCGCCAGGTACCCCTGCCGAGGTCCGGCAGCTCGTGGACAACCCGCTGCAGGGGAATCGCGAGCCCGGCACGATGTCGCGTGTCTTGCCCCCGCACGCGATCGCACCCGCGGTGGCGGCGAGCGTCCGCGCCAGCCTGGCGGCCGGGATGCAGCGGGTGTTCGACCTGGCGGCGGTCGTGATGGGATTGTCGATCGTGCTCAACCTGCTGTTGCCAGAGTTGCCGTTGCGCACCCGCGCCGAGCACGCCGTGCCGATCGAGTCGGTGTAGCCGGGGGGAGCCCGGAATCTGGTTGGCTTACTCGCTGACGTCCGGCTTGCGCGACAGGGCCTTCGAGGCGGCCGCAAGGCCGGTGCCCCAGAGCAGCAGCGCGCCGGATTCCGGCAGCCGGCTGAGCAGGCGCTCAGCAAAGCCGATCAAGCTGGTCACAACCTCGGGACTCGCTGCCGCCGTAACACTGGCGTCGATGTCGGCAAGGACTGGAGCCGTGGCGCCCGCCAGCACCAGTACAGCCATTACGAGCGAGGCGGGCGAAAACTCAGCCATGTCCTGACCTGTAGCAATGGTCGGGCCAAGCTCGAACAGTGCGATCAACTGTGCATTTCTGGTCAGAATGCCAGGAGATCGCGACAGACCCTGGCGTCAGGACTCACGAATGTCGGAAAGAAGTCATGGCCAGGCCAGATACGGCGGACTAGCGGCTACAGCGTGGCGCTGAGGGCGTCGAAACGGGCGAGCACGTCGTCCTTCCCGAGCAACCGCAGCGTCTCGAACAGGCCGGGGCTTACAGTTCTGCCCGTCATTGCCAGCCGCGTCGCATGGATCAGCACGCCCGCCTTCAGTCCCTGGGCTTCGGCCAGCGCCCGCAGCGTGTGTTCGAGCGTCGCTTCGTCGAATCCGGACAGGGCCGCGACGGCCTCACGCAGTGCCTCGATGTGCGCCCGCAACCCCGGTACAGACAAGTGCTTGGCCACCCCCTCAGGATCATACCTGCGGGGGCGCTGCAAGAAGGGCCGAGCGCCATCGACGAAGTCGCCCAGGCGCTTGCTGCGCGGTCGTAGCAGCGTCAGCACCTCGTGCAGCCAGGCGCGGCGCGACCCGGCCAGCTCGTCGTTCCACAGGCCTGCGCGTTCGAACCACGGCCGCAGCACCGCCACGAGCGCGTCGTCGGTGAGGCGGCTCAAGTACTGGTGATTGAACCAATCGAGCTTGTCGGTGTTGAAGACCGCGTTGCCGGTGCTGATGCCGTCGAGCGAAAACCGGGCGACCAGCTCCGCCTTCGTCAGCAGCTCGTCGTCGTTGCCAGGCGACCAACCAAGCAGCGCCAGGAAATTCACCATGGCTTCTGGCAGGTAGCCCTGGCGCTCGTACTCCATCACCGATGTGGCGCCGTGGCGCTTGCTGAGGCGTTTCTTGTCGGGGCCCATGATGAGCGGCACGTGCGCGAACTGCGGCACGGTCTTGCCGCACGCCTGGTACAGCAGCACCTGTTTCGGCGTGTTCGAGATGTGGTCGTCGCCACGCACGACGTGGGTGATGGCCATGTCGATGTCGTCGACCACCACCGACAGGTGATAGGTCGGAGAGCCGTCGCTGCGCAGGACCACGAAGTCTTCGATATGCGCGTTGTCGAAACGCACGGGGCCGTGCACGAGATCCGCGAAGACCGTCTCGCCCGGACCCACGAGGAAGCGAATGGCGTAGGGCTCACCGGACGCGAGCCGCCGTGCGACCTCCTCGGGCCGCAGCGCCAGCGCCGCGTCGCGGTCGTAGCGCCGCTCGTAGGTGCCGTCGTCCTCCGCCGCGGCGTCGCCACGTTTGGCCGGTCCGCCGAAATCGTAGTAGGCCAGACCCTTCGAGACCAGTTCACGCGCCGCCGCGCGATAGCGGTCGAGACGCGCGCTCTGGAAGTACGGTGCATGCGACCCGCCCACCTCCGGACCTTCGTCCCAGTCGAGTCCCAGCCAGCGCAGACCGTCGAGAATGCCCGTGACCATCTCGGTCGTCGAGCGCTCCATGTCGGTGTCTTCGATGCGCAGCACGAACGTGCCGCCCAGGCGACGGGCGAAGAGCCAGTTGAAGAGCGCCGTGCGGGCGCCGCCCACGTGCAGATAGCCGGTGGGCGAGGGCGCAAAACGCACGCGGGGGGTGGGGGCGACGGTCGGAGTCATGCGGGACCCCACAGGATACCGCGGCGCCTGGCCGCCGAAGCTACGGCGTGCCGGGCCTCTTCGGCGTGGGGTTGCTGCCGCCGTCGAACAGGCGCTCGATGCCGCGCCGAACGCTACGTGCGCCCCGCGTCACGGGATTCCCGCCGGAGGTCGTGTCCGAGGTGAGGGCCTTGGCCACGGCAGCACCGGGCCCGCCGGCGATGCAGGCGCGCGGCATACACGTCGCCCACGAGCTTCAGCGCGTTCTCACGTCGAACAGGAAGAACGCCGTGAGCTGGCCCGACGCGATGAGCGGCATGTCTCACCATAGCTCGTATAGAGTGCTCGTGGCGCGACCGGCCGCGCTACGAGCGTGGAGGCAGGTAGATGGAAGTGCGCACGTTCTCGAATGCAGGCCGGCCTGGCGTGGGCCAGCGCCCCAAACGCGAGGGTCAGCGCCCGCTCCTGCCGCAGCACGCGCGCCACTGCCCCGTACTCGAAGCCGGCAGCGCACTCGGCTTCATGGTCTACCCGCCGCTCGAGCCGAACGAGGCCGTGCACATCGGCTACGAAGGCGAAGGCAAGTACCTGTGCACGTTCTTCCTCGCTCTTCCCGGTGGCAAGTGGGACAAGGTGTTCACCGTGGCGTTCCAGTTGCCGGTGGGCGGCCTGGGCGCCATCACCGAGCACGTCGAGTTCCGCACGCCGATGATTACCGACGAGAACGCCGTCAATATGGCCAAGGCGTTCCTAGTGCCAGAGGATCTGGGCACGCCGCCAGGCGCAGTGTCGCTGTGCGGTGCCACCAACTTCCAGACCGCAGAAGGCTGGGACACGGTGTACACGCCGATCTTCAACATGATCGAGCGGCCCATTGCGCCCATGCTGATTGTGCGCGTCGAAACCGACTGGTTCGCGCACGCGACCGAGTTCCGCTACGTGCTGCAACCGGGCGAGGGCATGAGCCTGGGCCACACGCTGCCCATCGGGCAGGTGCTGTTCGTGCCGCGGGAAGAGGTCACGCTCGTGGAAGGCACGGAACCCGGGCGCAAGGCCTTCCAGCAGTCAGTCTCGACGTTCTTCCGCCAGAAGGCGGAGCACAAGATGACCACGGCCTATGGCCTCCAGTACAGCCCGCACTACCTGCGCGAAAGCCGCCGGCAGCGCGACGAACCGCCGGGGGGCGACGAGTAGCGCGCGAGGGTTGCCGTTCGCTTCGACGAGCGCGCGGCTACTTCGCGCGCGCGAACACGCGCCAGGTCTTGCCCTTGACGCTTTCGGTGATGTAGAGCGAGCCGTCCGGGCCGAGTGCGATGCCGTTGGGCCGCGCCGCCGCGTCCGTGGGGCTCATGAGCGGCGTTTTGCCGGCGAAGCCGTCGGCGAACACCTCGTACTTGCCGCTGGGTTTTCCGCCAGCGAACGGCTGATACAGGACGTTGTAGCCCGCCATCGGCGCCGGCGCGCGATTCCAGGAGCCGTGCATCACCACGAAGGCACCGCCGCGATACTTCGCCGGCAGCGTCGTGCTCGTGAAGAACTGCAGGTCGACCGGCGCGTAGTGGGCGGGGAAGCCCACGACCGGCGCGTCAAACTGCGCGCAGCGCCCCACCGCGGTGCCATCGCCGCCGTACTCGGGCGCCAGAATCATCTTGTTGACCTTGCCGTCGTAGAAACAATACGGCCAGCCGAAGACCGAGCCTTCGTTCACTTGCAGCAGCGGCTCGAGCGGACGATTCTGGTTGTCCTCCGGCGTGAAGAGATCCGGATACAGCGTGTCGAGTGAGTCACGGCTGTTCATGGCCATGTAGAGATGACCGTCGTGCCACGCCAGCGCCAGGCCCTGGCGCATGCCGGTGGCGTAGCGGTTCTTCACCGAAAAGGTCTGGCCGGGCGTGTCGGCGTCGAACTTCCACACGCCGCCGCCGTTCTCGAGCTGGGGGCACGGGTCCAGCCCCTTGGCACCCGGCTGGCGATCCGGCTGTGCGCAGGCATTCGACGGCAGGCCGATGTTGACGTAGACGTTGCCCTTGTCGTCAAACGCGATGTCCTTATCCTGGTGCCCGCGCTGCTCGGGAAAACCACCCACGACGACTTCGGCCGGCCCGGCCGGCACCAGCTCGCCAGGCGTCAGTTTGAATCGTTCGATCGACCTGGTGGTGGCGAAGTACAGATAGCCGTTGCGCAGCACGATGCCGGTGGCGCCGGTCGTGCCGAAGCGCTCTGCCCGATCCAGCGTGCCATCGCCGTTGGTGTCGCGCAGCGCGCTGATGAAGCCGGGCTGTGGCGGCTGACCAGGGGCGCGGGCCCCGGAGCGAATGGACACGTAGACGTCGCCGTTTGGCGCCACGACCAGGTTGCGGGCGGCGCCGAGGTTGTCGGCGACGACCTTGGCGCAATACCCCGCCGGCAGCGTGAGACCGGCGTTGTCGGGGTCGCAGGCGGGCGCCGCGGCTCGTTGACCTCGGACGCTCGTGGATCCAGCGAGCACACAGGTGAACACGGCCAACGCAGTCATTACACGTCTCATCACAACGGGTCCTTTCGATCGGAACGCCACGACGACCGCAGCGCTCTCAATGATATTCGCTTCGGGAAGGATTGAGACTCGCTCTCTGCTCGCGGCCGCCGCCGTGTTACACGCAGGCGGCTGGGGGTAGTGTCGTTGCAGGCGCAAGACGCCGTCACGCCCCCGACCTCGCTCTCAAAGGCCTTGCCCGCAAGTGCTACCGGAGAACAGATCGCCGCCGTTTCCGCGTTTCGCCGAGCGCCAGTGGCGAGCCGCACTGGCCGCGTTGGCCGCCAGCGCCGAGCCGTAGCGCCGTGTCACGACGCGTCTGAGTTCGTGTCCGGGCTCGCGTAGGCAGGGCGCTTGTCTGTCACGAGCCCGGGCACTCGTCCAGCCACCGCGGCCAGGCCGGCGGCGCCGCGCCGCCAGGCCTGGAACGCGGTGAGGAAATCCCACTGGCCGCGCGTGACGGTGCCGCGCTTCCACGTGCCCGCCACGTACTTGTTGGCTTCCGCCATGGTGGGATACGTGTGAATCGTGCCCAGAATCTTGTTCAGTCCCAGTCCGTGCTTCAGAGCCAACACGTACTCGGCGAGCAGGTCGGCGGCGTGTTCGCCAACGCAGGTCACGCCGAGAATCGTGTCGGTCCCGGGCGTGGTCAACACCTTGATGAAGCCGTGCGCTTCTTCGTCGGCAATCGCGCGGTCCAGCTCGCCGATGTCGAACCTGCTCACCACGTGCGGGATCTGCTGTGCGCGCGCCTCTTGCTCATTGAGCCCCACCCGCGCCACTTCCGGATCGGTGAAGGTGGCCCACGGGATCACGCGGTAGTCGGCCTTGTAGCGCTTGAACGTGCCAAAGAGCGCGTTCACCGCGGCATACCAGGCCTGGTGCGCGGCCGTGTGCGTGAACTGGAAGGGACCGGCCACATCGCCGCACGCGAAGATGTTGGGATAGATCGTCTGTAGATACTCGTCGGTCTGCACGGTGCGCGCTGTGGTCGTGCCGATGCCCAGCTCTTCGAGCCCATAGCCAGTGGTGTTGGCCACCCGGCCCACGGCCACCAGCACCGCGTCGAAGGGCACGCGCACCTCGATGCCGTCGTGTGTGGCAACGAGCACCTTCTCGCCGTGTTCCACGACGAAGCGCGTGGCCGTGTGCTTTGTGAGCACGCGCGCGCCGTCCCGCTCGAAGCGCCGCTGCACGAGCGCCGACACCTCCGGGTCTTCGCGCGCCAGGATTCGCGGCCCCATTTCTACCTGGGTGACCTGACTGCCGAGCCGCGCGAACGCCTGCGTCAGCTCCGATCCGATGGGACCGCCGCCGAGCACGACCAGTCGTCCGGGTCGCGCGCGCAGGTTCCACACCGTATCGGAGGTGAGATACCCCACCTCGTCAAGTCCGGGAATGGGCGGCACCAAGGGCTTCGCGCCCGCCGCAATCACGATGGTGCGTGTGGTCAGCGTGCGCGGACCCGAGGCGGTCTGCACGTCCACCGTCCACGGCGACGTGATGTGCGCGCGGCCCTCCACGACCTCCACACCCAGGCCGGTGTAGCGCGCCACCGAGTCGTGCGGCTCGACCGTCGCTACGACGCGGTTCACTCGGTCCATCACGTCCGCAAAATCGAAGCGCGCGCTCGCCTCGGCAATCCCCATCTCTTTCGACCGCGCGATGTGCGAGAGCAGCTTGGCCGACCGAATCAGCGCTTTGCTGGGCACGCAGCCCGTGTTCAGGCAGTCGCCGCCCATCTTGTGAGCCTCAACCAGCGCCACGCGGGCCTTGGTGGCGGCGGCGATGTAGGCCGACACCAGTCCCGCCGAGCCCGCGCCAATCACCACCATGTTGTAGTCGTAGGTCGACGGTCGCGACCCGGCCCACCGCGCGTAGACCTGGCGCGCCTCGAGCGCGTCGAGCACCCGCTTGGCCACGAGTGGGAACACGCCGAGCAGCGCGAAGGCCAGCAGCAGGCCCGGCGACACGCGGAACTGTCCCAGCTGCGTGCCGGCATACACGAACACCGCGGTGCCCGCGAGCATGCCGAGCTGGCTCACCCAGTAGAAGGTGCCCGTGCCGATGCGCGTCAGGCCGAGCGCCAGGTTGACGAGGAAGAAGGGCACGACCGGCACGAGCCGCAGCGCGAACAGATAGAAGGCGCCCTCGCGTTCGATGCCGGCGTTGAGTGGCGCCAGACGAGCGCCAAAGCGCTGCTGCACCCAGTCGCGCAGCAGGAAGCGCGCACTCAGGAAAGCGAGCGTCGCGCCCAGTGACGAGGCAAACGACACGAGCACGAGTCCGACCGTGAAGCCGAAGACCGCGCCGCCCGCCAGCGTCATGATGGCCGCGCCCGGCAGCGATAGCGCGGTCACGGCCACGTAGATGGCGAAGTAGGTCGCGGCGGTCTGCGCCGGGTGTGCCTGGTGGTAGGCGTCGATGGCCGCCCGCTGGCTCTGGAAGAACTCGAGCGACAGGTAGCGCTGCAGGCCGAGGGCGAAGAAGGCCGCCACGACCGTCACCAGCGCCACCAGCACGACGATCCGCGACTTGGTCATGGCTTCATTCTCATCCGACGCGTCTATGACGCGCCGCCCCTGCGTGTGGTGTCAGCGTCGCCGTGACGCGGCGTCTCCCGCCGGCTCAACTGTCTTTCTGGCCTGGCGTCCGCTGTGGCGTGGCCCGATGCGAAACGTCGGGGCCGCGGTCAGCTTTCCTGGATAGATCACGAAGCCCCGAGACGCTCATCCTCGACGAGGACGGCATCTACGATCCCGCGCACTTCAATGACCGGTTACTGCTCGGCCTCAAGGGGACGATGAGCGAGGCCGAGCTGCACGTGCTGAGCGCCCGGTTGCGGGGCGGCATCGTCAACAAGGCGCGTCGCGGCGCGCTCCGCGTGCGGCTCCCGGTCGGCTTTCTCTACGACGGCGCGGGGCGCGTCGTCCTTGATCCCGACACCCAGGTCCAGGACGATGTCGGCGACGGCGCGCACTTCGTCGATGAAGGCCTGCGGAAACTTGGGCATGAATTGGCGGGGCTCCCTTCGACTTCGCTCAGGGCAGGCGGGACTCGGGGCCCGGGCCTCGGGGGACGCTTCTACTCTACTGCCTCATCGTTCGACTTGGCACGGAATGGTCGCGGTGACGAGCGTGCGTCTGACCTCGACCTGCACAGCTCGGCCAACGGCGCGCTGGCGCGCGCTGCGCGCGGCCGACCAGTGAGCGCCGCTCAGTGCGCCTGCTCGAAGCCCGTGAGCACGTTCACCGCGTCCTGATGAACACGTCGGTCTTCGCGCCGTAGTTCTTCGCGCCGCGCAACGTGTAGCCGTGCTGCACGACGAGCAGCGTCTCGACCGTCATCTCGGATCCATCGCCGTTCAGTCCGAGGACCTGCTTGATCGACACGGTCTGGCCCTGCACCGTGCCGGCTTGTTCGGTCACCAGGCGCGGCCCATCCCAGTAGGCGCGCGCGGTGCCGGCATCGACGGTGGTGGTTCCGCGCGCGGCGTTCGCGGTCGTCCCGACGGCGTACTTCGTCGTCGACGTCACACCGTCGCGTGTCGCCTGCACGGTCAGCTCGGTGGCGGCGTGGTCAATGATGAAGCTGAGCGAATTGAGCGGAGGCGATTGCTGCGGGGACTCACTGCGGTCGGGCACCATCGTCCAGGCGCCGCTGAAGTTCACGGCCGATTGCGACACGAGAGCGGCGGGGAGCAGCATCACGACGGCGACGAACCAAGGGATCACTGAAGTCATGGCAGGCACCTCCAATAGACGGAGCATACCAGCGCTGTCACGCGGCCCGCGTCGATGTTTCGGTCGAGCTGAGGCTCCTCCGACCCAATACAGAAGAGCAGGATCACGTGCCGCCGCTGCGCGCTGTCACAAGCCCGCCGTCAGAGCCGCCAGAGGCGCAGCCCGGCGGCCAGCACGGCCTGCGGATCGTGCGCGCACTTCACGTCGGCGAACAGGCCGCCTGGCACCAGCCGCGTGGCCAGGGTCGCGAAGCCCATCTCGGCATACTCGCGGTGCGGCACGTGCCGCCACCAGGGCTGACGCCGTCGGCAGGTCGTCCCAGGCCGTGAGCGCGCCGCCGTACTCGTGCTCGCACGCCGGCGGGTCGGCAATCGGATCGTGAATCGAGACGCGCACGCCGAAACTGGCCAGCTCGCGCACGATGTCGATCACCTTGCTGTGCCACGGGCAAGCCGCAAAAACGGCCCTGCGTTGGGGAGGCCAGAGTCTGATAACGGGTGTTTGTCACCTTCAGACACTGCTAAAGACACTAATGTTTCCTATCGTCCTCGACGCGATCCTGTTTCCAGGAGCGAGCGGTTCGGGAATCAGCGCGCGGCCCGGTTATCCCAGCGTGATCGTGCCCTTCGCGATGATCCCCAACGAGCCAACGCCATCGTTTCCCGACGGCTTCAACGCGAAGCCGCAGCCCTACGGCGTCAGCTTCGCCGGCATGGCCTGCAGCGAACCTCGCCTGTTGGCGCTCGCCTACGCCTTCGAGCAGCGCTTCCCAAGCGACGGGTGCCGCCACCCAGCGCGCCGTAGAGCGCACTCCGGAACACGCGAGGCGGCCGTCGACATGACGCCTGTGTAATCGGGGCGTGGCAGACGACGCCGTCGCCGCCCGGCACGGGCTCGATCTGATCCTGCAGTTCGGGTCGACGGTGACTGGCGCAACGCATCGCTTGAGCGATGTCGATTTAGGCGTGCTGTTCGCTGCCGGCGTCGATCCACGGAATCTCGACGTCGTGCTCCAGGATTTGCAAACGCTGTTTCCTGGCCGCGAGGTCGACCTGGCCGTCCTTAATCACGCGGACCCGCTATTCCTCGAGGAAGTCACCGAGCGGTGCCAGTTGTTGGCTGGTTCGGCGGCACGCCGGCAACGACTGCAGCCTTATGCCTTCACACGGTATCAGGACCATCGCCGCTTTCTGGAGCTCGAGCGCGACTACGTGCGGCGACACGCGGCCGACCGCCGATGACGGTCGATCCCGAAGTCACAGCGCGAGCAGGGCCGCCGCCATCTCTGCGAGCCCGATGGCCTCAACACCCTTGCTGATCGGATAGCGCTCGGCTCCTGAGTTGACCACGAAGCGCTTCGCCGGCTTGACGTCGTCACAGGCCAGGTGAAAGCCCTTTTCTGGAAGCGCCGACAGGCCGCGCTTGATATCGATCGCCCACAGGCCATGTCCGGGCATTTCGAGCAGGAGATCGATCTCCGCGCCGGCGGCGGAGCGGTAAAAGAGCGGGACCGTTCGAGGCGGTGCGGCGGCCACGAGGTTCTCGATCACGAATCCCTCCCAGCTTCCGCCCGCCACCGGGTGGCCCAGCAGCGCCTCATGGCTGGCAACGTTGAGCAGAGCATGCACGACCCCGCTGTCGCGCACGTACACCTTGGGCGCCTTGACCAGTCGTTTGCCAATGTTGGTCTGGAACGGCTGAAGGCGGCGGACCAGCATCAAGTCGACCATCAGGTCGAGGTATCGCGCGACCGTCTTGCCGTCGATGGCAAGACCCCGCGCGAGGTGGGCCGCGTTGAACAACCCACCCTGGACATGGGCGAGCATCGTCCAGAATCGATGCAGTGTCGTGGCCGGAATGCGAGGGCCGAGTTGCGGAATATCGCGCTCCAGGTAGGTACGAATGAACGCGTCGCGCCACACCAGACTGCGCCCCACATCCGCCGCGAGGAAGCTCTCCGGAAACCCGCCGCGGACCCACAGATCGGTGTGCCGCTTTCGTGCCACCTCGTTCACGTCCAGCGGCGACAATTCGAGGTACGCAATCCGGCCGGCCAGGGTCTCTGATTGGCGCAGCAGATCGGCCGACGCCGATCCGAGAAGCAGGAACCGGCCGGTCTTCCGGCCGCGCCTTCGGCCGGCATCGATCAATCCACGCAACGTGGCAAACAACTCGGGCGTCCGCTGGACCTCGTCCAGCACCACGAGCTTGTCGGCATGCTCGGACAAATAGAACAGCGGATCGCTGAGCTTCTCCCGGTCGCGGGGCGATTCAAGGTCGAGATAGACACTGTCGCGCCCGTCCGCGATGAGGTGTGCCAACGTCGTCTTGCCGACCTGACGCGGCCCAAGCAGCGCGACGGCCGGCAGGTGGCCAAGCCGCTCCTGGACAACCGGCTCGAGACGCCTCCGTATCATCCGTGCAATTATGGCATGCTATTCCGTATATGCAAGGCAGCGATTATCCTCGGACGGCTGTCGATGCTGTAACCAGATCCGGATCGCCATCCCTGCGAAGCGAGCGTAGACCAGGGTCTTTCCGTCTCTGGACAAGCTCTGCCCGTTCCCGCCGGTGGGAACCGGGTGGATCGTTTCATCGATGACACCGGCTCGGCTGATCCACGCGGCTTCGGCGCTATCAACCGACAGGTCGCCGGTGGAATAGACGACATCCTGTGCCACGGCAGCACGCCGCAAAACACGGCCCTGCGTTGGGGAGTCCAGCGTCTGATAACGGATGTTCTGTCACCTTCAGACCCTGCTCCCAAGAAACTCGCGCTCATTCCACAACATGTTGTGGGCCAGCCGCGGCATCAGCGCAAGCCGCGTTTCATTCATCGGGGTGCGTCGAAGACGCATGAGGCACTAATGTTTCCTATCGTCTTCGATCCGCCAGATCGCGTCACTGGCGCGCATCGTGGCGTCGACCGTCTCGGCTTCGCGGTAGACAATGGCACGGAAAGTGATGGTCGGGCCGAGTGCATTCAGCGGGGGCGATCGATCCCTTGTTCATCCGCGACGGCTGCCAGGAACGTCGACACGGACACCGGCAGACGATCGCGGACGAACTGCCCGTATTTGAGGATCAACATCAGCTTCTCTCGATCGACCGTCAAGTCGTACGCATGAACGAACACGTGCCGAAAGGCGCGGAGTTCGTGCAGGGGTTGGCGGAGTTCCCCGGCGAAGAGCGGCGGTCTCACGCCTTCGATTCTGATCGACAGTCGGCGTATGAGCCCGGTGTGCCAGCCACGCTCATCGTCTACGCAGTTCTCGAATGCCTTGGCGACGCGCAGCGCCATCTGCTCGATGACGTTGTACGCGCGCGAGAGGTGGTGCGCGGCACTATCGAGGGCAGCCGGCGACGGATCAGTGGCCCGCTGTCCGGCAAGGTCGAACGCGGCGACTGCCACGGCGATGTCTGCCGACAACTCGCTCGCCAGAGTCTGCAGCTCTAGAGCGTCCACAACTCTCCCTCGCGAAGAATCCGATCTCGGAAGCGGCAGCGGTCAAGCAGCAGCACATCCACTGGGCGCGCCAAGCGCTCGCTCAACTCGGACGAGAGCCGGCCCGCGCTCATGGCGACGGGCTCGGCCTCGAGGGCGAGGTCAACATCGGACGCGTCGTTGAAGCGTCCCGGTTGCGTCAGCGACCCGAAGAGCCAGATCCGTTCGCCGGGTACGAGCGCAGTCAACGCCTCTCGGAGATTCTGGCGAACCTGAGCGTGGAGCGACAGCCGGCGGCTTCGCCGGACCTCATCGCGCCGCCGCAGCAGGGTATCGTGGCTCACTGGTGGCATCGTCCTACAGGATGCGGCGGAAGACAAGGGCGCCACGCCCTTCATCGCGGCATCTGGTAACCTCGACCCGGATGACTGCGGCTCAGCGCAACTTGTTTGGTGATGACGACAGGGATGCCGCGGAATTCTCGCGGGCCGCAGAACCGGCCGGCCTGGTTCTACGTGCGCGGCCCGGGCGTCCGCTGACCAAAGTGCAGCGCACGTTCAACCGCCTCGTCGGGAAGATCGAGCGCCTTCGAACAAAGCTGGTGAAGGACGCTGCCCGGTACGACGAAGCCGTGGTGTTCCACCACGAGCACGTCCGACCGCTCGCCGAACGCGCGACGGCCCTGCGCAAGGACGTGGTGCGGTTCCTCGCGCAGTTCAGGACCGACAAGCGTTTCAAAGCCAGGGCGGATCGCCGCATCCTCGAGACCATTCTGCAGGAGCAACTGTCAGACATTGCCAGCGTAGAAGGCACGTTGGTCGATGAGGATCTCCGCGCGATCTTCGAGGCGGCGTACGGCGTCGGCTTCGAACAGGCAGAGGCTGATAGCGCCGACGCGGCGCGTGCAGCGATGGAGGAGATCTTCGGTCAACACGGCATCAGGGTGGACTTGTCAGGGTTTCGTCCGGGCATGACAGCCGAGGAAACGGCCGCCCAGGCCGCCGAGATGATGGACGAGCTCAGGCGCAAGGCCGAAGAAGATGCCGCCGACGATCCGCGGTCCAAGAACGCGCGTTCTGTCGGGGCGGCGCGGCGACCGAAGGCGAAGACGAAGCGACACCTCGAGGCGGAAGCGCGCGAGCGCCAGATCGATGAGCTGCGCAAGAAGAGTATCGGAACAATCTACCGGCAGCTGGCGAAGGTCTTGCACCCCGACCTCGAACAGGACCCCAACCGCCGCGAACGCAAGGGCGCGCTGATGCAAGACGTGACGGCGGCGTATCGCAACAACGACCTGCACACGTTGTTGCGTCTGGAACTGGAGTGGATACGCGGCGAAGAGGCGGACGTCGCGCGCCTGACCGACGAGACCTTCGCCCTCTACAACGACCTGCTCGGGGAGCAAGTCGCCGAACTCGAGCAGGCCCTCGTGGATCTTCGCATGCATCCGAAGTACAGCGTCCTCATCGTGATGACGCCTTTTTCAGAGGTGCTCGATACCGACGGGCGGGCGCGGGTTCAGCACCTGCAGTCGTTGATCGACGGCTTCGAAGAGAGCCTCGCCCGGCTCCGTTCGAAGGATGGCTGGCGCGAAATCCGCGAGGTGATTCGGCTCTATCGCCGCCGTTCGCGCTTTTGAACCGTCTATGCCCAGAGTGTCGCGATACCGGAATAGCGGGCCATGTTTTCGTCGGAGGTGATAACCGTCAGCCCGTGCCGCTGGGCGAGGCGCGGCGAGGACGCGATCGAACGGATCGCGATGGACGGATGATAGTCCGTATGAAGGGCCTTCGAGTCAACATGACGACCCCTTCTCAGACACGGGGCGCATCACGCAGGCGCGACGGAGCGCCGACGGGTGCCGGCCGAGCCAAGGATGAGCGCGATGGTCGGGATGTCATGCGTCTAAAGAGAAACTCGCCCTCACGCCACAACATGATGTGGGCCGGCATTCGGATCAGCACCAGCCGCGTTTCATCCATCGGGGTGCGTCGAAGACGCATGAGGCACTAATGTTTCCTATCGTCATCTCCCGACGGCGACATCTGAGCACCGCCCGCACTGACGGTCTCCCATTTGACGGGCTCTTGCGTCCCACGTCACGTCAGCCCGGCAGGGCGGAGCGAAGTTGAGCCGGAGCGAGATGCCGGGTCACGCCGGCCACTGTTAGCCAGAAGATGACGACCACGAATACGAACACGAAGAACGCGAAGGGCATGGACTCGGGCGGTTCGACACGCCTGCGCGTGAGTGATCGGCCGGTGGCGAGTCGCGGCGCCGTTGAAGTCGGAGGCGTCGGAGCGGCCGTGAGCGGCACGTACGGTGGGCGCGGGTGCGGCGCGTCGGCCTGGTGACAGAGGCGCGCGACACGTCGGGGCGCGGGTGATTCGTCCGGGGATCCAGCGGCGGTGGGCCTCCGATCGTGCCGGAGGCGGCCTGCGGTGGGCGGTCTCGAACACGAATGACGTGCGCTCACATGCCGTTCGAGCCGACTCGGCGCCCGCGCGATCGTGGGCGGGTGCCTCACGGCTCAACGGTGACGATAGGGGGAATCAGAATCGGAACAGCCGCGTGGCTTTGATGGCGAACGTGCGGTTGAGCAGCGCCGGCAGGCCCGTGCCGCTGGTGTCTCGGCCGTCGCTGTAGACGACGAAGAGTTCGCTGCCGCCGGTGTACTCCCAGCGCAAGCGCACGCTGGAGCTCACATTCCGCGCGTCCACGTTGTATTGCACCAGACTGCTGATGAGCATGCGGGCCGTCGGCGTCACCGTGAAGCGCGTGCTCATGAGCCGCGCGGTGAAGTCGCCGTAGGGCAGCGACACCCAGTTGAGCGACACGCTCGGCTCCACCGAGAAGCGCGGCACCACACCCCAGCGGCCGCCATACGACACGTCGTGGCGCGTGCCCTCGTACAGCGTGCCGGCGCCGGCCGAGAGACGGCCCGACACGCGCCGCTGCTGTCCGAGGTTGTAGCCGACGCGCGTGGTGTCATACGAGTAGCCACCAGCTGGTACGACCACGCCTGGCGCGACCGGGAACGGCGAGGGCAGCAGCTCGAACTCACGCGAGTACTCGATCGATGCCGAGTCGCTCGATTGGAACTCCACGCGGAAGAGCCCGTTGGCTTCGCGCGTCTGCACCTCGGTGGCCGAGGCATCGGTGACGTAGTCGAAGCTGCCCTGCCAGGTCAGTTTGCGTATGACCGTGCTGCGCCTGGGCCGGGGACTGAAGCGCACCTGGCCGTAGGTGCGCCGCACATCTTTGCGGCGCACGAAGCCCACCTCGGGCGTGAAGCCGGGACCGATGAGCATGTGCTCCGCGGCGGCGCCGTAGCGGTCGTTGGTGTAGTCGAACCGTCCGCGGTAGCTGGTGCCGGTCACGGTGGCGCCGCGCGTCGTCGGCGTGCTCGTGCGCGCGTAGTAGCCGGTGAGGTTGATGCTCTTGAAGAAAAGCATCGTGGCGTCGGCGCCAACGCTGTAGCCGGCATCCTGTGAAGGCGAGGTGGCGCCAGCCACGCCTGGACTGCGCAGCGTGGCCATCACGCCCACGTTGCTGCGCCTGAACACGTTGCGCTTGAGGCGCACGGCCGAGAAGTTGGTCGAGACCGCGCGGGCGACCGGGGCGTCGTCCGTCTGGATGTTCAGCAGACCCACACTGTAGGGCCCAGAGCGACCGGTAAGCCGCAGGCCGCCCACGACCGGCACGGCCTGGCCGTTGCTCAGGCCGATCTGGCGGCTGAAGAACAGCAGCGGCACATCGCCAGGGCTGTTGCCCGCCTGCACGCCGCCGAAGTCGAAGATGCCCTGACCCTCGATGAAGAAGTCGCGCTTCTCTGGGAAGAACAGACTGAACCGCGTGAGGTTGACCTGTTGCAGGTCTTCCTCCACCTGCGCGAAGTCGGTGCGGTAGGTGGCGTCGAGAGTCATGCTGCGCGTGATCCCGTACTTGAAGTCGAGGCCGGCGTTCGCATTCAGCCGGTTGTCGAAGGGCGCCGCGCCCGTGCGGTTGGTCGTGGCCGACGACACCGCATACGGCTTCAGCTCGAGGTTCTTCGACTCGGCCGGCGTCTCGAGGCCAATCACGGTGGCGGCCGAGGCCATGCGGCTCACGCCGCCGGTGCCGAGCGCGGCCGGCACGAGCGACAGGTACGAGAACTCGTTCTTCCACTTCACGAGCCGCCGCAGGTTGATGCCCCAGGTCTGCGCGCCGCTGCCGCGGTAGCGCAGCGACTTGAAGGGAATCGCCACCTCCATCGTCCAGCCCTGATCGAAGGCAGCTGTCTTCACGTACCAGATGCCGTTCCACGCCGAGTTCTGCTGGTCGTCGGTCACCGTCATGTCGCGCAGCGCGCCGAGCGGATTGGTCTGGAAGAGATACCCGTTGCGCTTGTCGTGCAGCGGGTCGATCACGAACGTGAAGTTCTCGTTGCCGAGGATGTTGCCGTTGTCGCGGCGCAGCTCGTTGGCCACTTCGCGTTCGGGGTGGCTGTCCCAGTTGCGGGCCGAGATGTAGAGGTGCTCGTCGTCGAACAGAATCCACGCCTCGGTCTTCTCGGTGGCGGGCTGGCCCTCGCGCGGCTCCTGCTGGAGGAAGTCGGAGATGGCCGGCACGGCGGCGTACACGGCCTCGTCGAGCCGTCCATCCACCTCGAGCGGCGCGTCGAGGCGCACGGCCCGCACGGTCACGTTGTCGGGCGCCGTGCGGCTCACGAGCGAGGGCGCGGCGGCGGGCTGCGCGGTGGCCACGTGCGTCATGGCGATGAGCGCGAGGCCCACCCATGTGCAGCACCGGCGCCACGGCCTCGCCGGGCGCGGCGGCGCCGTCATCGAGCAAGACGTCATCGGTGCTACTTGCTCAGGTCGGCGAGTAACGCGCGGATGCGCTTGGCGTTGGTGCCGATGTCGCCGCGGCCCACGCGCGACACCGACCGCACGTCCACGCGGCTCGATCCATCGGGAATCGTGCTCACGCGGATGGCCACGTCGTCCTTGAATCCGAAGAAGTAGGTCGTGTCG
Organism: Acidobacteriota bacterium; assembly: GCA_031415235.1. Lineage (GTDB taxonomy): Bacteria > Acidobacteriota > Vicinamibacteria > Vicinamibacterales > UBA2999 > CADEFD01. Next base: position 21,098 of record JANORI010000575.1, read on the forward strand.
GTGGCTTCAAT
>JANORI010000576.1:0-7011 GCA_031415235.1 Acidobacteriota bacterium
GTCGTCTTGGCGACGCCGTTCACCACTGGTCCCGCCACGCCGAAACAGGCGGCGCGCGGCCGCCGGACCGGCGCGATCGCCAGGAACTCGCGCACGATGTCGGCCAGGCTCGAGTACTGGGGACTCGGATACGCGCGCGAGGCGGAGATGGTGCCGTCTTCGACCCAGGCGAGCGCCGTCTTGGTGCCCCCGATGTCGCCGGCGAGAATCGCGCCCGAAGCCACCGCGGCCACCCCTACGCCACCGGCTCGCGCCACGCGCGCCCATCGCGGCGCAGTAGCGCATCCGCGCCGGCCGGCCCCCAGGAGCCGGCGGCGTACGGTTCGACCGGCGCCGCGGCGGGTTGCTCCCACGATGCCTGCAACGGTCTGACGATGTCCCAGCCTGTCTCCACGACGTCGGCCCGGTGGAACAGCGTTGCGTCGCCGATCATGCAGTCGTAGAGCAGCGTCTCGTAGCCGGTGCTCGGCGACTGACCGAAGTAGTCGGCGTATGAGAAGTCCATCTTCACTGTGCCCAGCTGCACGCGCGGTCCTGGTACCTTCGCTTCGAACTGCAGCGAGATGCCTTCGCTCGGCTGGATGCGCAGCACGAGCCAGTTGGGGTGCATGCGGTCCATCTGCGTTGCGCGGAACAGCGCGTGCGGTGCGCCTTTGAACTGTATCGCGATCTCGGTGACGCGCGTCGGCATGCGTTTGCCCGTGCGCAGGTAGAACGGCACCTCGGCCCACCGCCAGTTGTCGATGAGTACCTTGAGCGCCACGTAGCTTTCGGTCTGCGAGTCGTGCGCCACCTTGGGCTCGGCCAGGTATCCAGGCACCGCGGGCTGCCAGTGGGCGCCTGGGCCGTACTGGCCGCGCACCACATCTCGCCCCGCCGTCTCTGCGGTGTACGGTCGCACGGCCTCGAGCACCTTGAGACGCTCGTCACGCACCGGCTCGGCCTGGAACGACGAGGGCGGCTCCATCGTCGTCACCGCCAGGAGTTGGAACAGGTGGTTCTGTACCATGTCCCGCAGGGCGCCCGACGTGTCGTAGTAGCCTCCGCGCTGCTCGACGCCCACGGTTTCGGCGACGGTGATCTGCACGTGATTGATGTAGCTGCGATTCCACAGCGGTTCGAAGATGCCGTTGCCGAACCGGAGCGCCATGATGTTCTGCACGGTCTCCTTGCCCAGATAGTGGTCGATGCGATACACCTGCGACTCGCGGAGCACCGAGCAGATGTTCTGGTTCAGCAGGCGCGCCGACTCGAGATCCCGGCCGAAGGGCTTCTCGATGATCACCCGTCGCCACGAGGACGGGGCTTCGTCGGCCAGCCCGACCGAGCCGAGGCGTGCGACGATGGGCTCGAACAGGCTCGGCGGCGTGGCGAGATAGAAGAGCACGTTGGTCGGCCCGTCGCCGCCGAGCAACGTGTCGCTGAGCTGCCGATAGGTGACCTCGCTGTCGTAGCCGCCGCTGATGTAGGTGGCGCGCGAGGCAATCCACGCCGCGCGATCCTGGTTCACGGGCTGCGGTCCGAAGCGCCCGACGTCGCGCTGCACCTTTTCCTGATACTGCTCGCGAGACATCGGGTCTCGGCCGACGCCGACGAGCGAGAAGTGTTCGCTGAGCAGCCCATCGGTCTTCAGGTTGTACAGCGCCGGCAGGAGCTTCCGCATGGCCAGGTCGCCACTGGCGCCAAACAGCACCACCGCACAGGGGTCGGCCACCCTCGGCGCGGCCGCGGTGGCGGAGGGGGTCTCGATTGTCGGTTCAGTTGCCGTCATGCTCATGATGTCCCTCGACCGACCGTCAGCCGCCCGCGGCCCGCTCCACGTGGCCACCGAACTTGAACCGCATGGCCGACAGCACCTTCTCTGCAAACGTGTGGTCCTGGCGGCTTCTGAACCGCGCAAACAGCGCCGACGCCAGCACCTCGACCGGCACGGCCTCGGCGATGGCCGCTTCGATGGTCCAGCGTCCCTCGCCGGAATCCTGCACGTGACCGGTGAACTGCGCGAGGGCCGGGTCTTCGGCGAGGGCGCTGGCCGTCAGATCGAGCAGCCAGGAGCCCACGACGCTGCCGTGACGCCAGACCTCGGCGATGTCGGCAAGATTGAAGTCGTAGCGCTGGCCCGCCGGCAGGTGCGCGTCGCCCGCGTGGCGCAGGATGTCGAAGCCCTCGGCGTAGGCCTGCATCAAGCCGTACTCGATGCCGTTGTGCACCATCTTCACGAAGTGCCCCGCCCCGGCGGGGCCGCAGTAGAGATAGCCCTGTACGGCGGTGCCGCCCCCGGTACGACCGGGCGTCGGGGGCGTGTCGTCGTGACCGGGCGCCAGCGTGCGGAAGATCGGGTCGAGCCGCTCGACCGAGGCCGGTGCGCCGCCGATCATCAGGCTGTAGCCGCGGTCGAGTCCCCACAGGCCGCCGCTCGTGCCGACGTCCACGTAGTCGATCTGCCGTGCCGCGAGCGTCGCCGCACGCCGCACGTCGTCCTTGAAGTTGGAGTTGCCGCCGTCGATGATCGCGTCGCCCGGGCTGAGGCGCTCGGCCACCGCCATGACCATCTGCTCGGTTGGTTCTCCGGCCGGCACCATGAGCCACACCGTGCGGGGCGCATGCAGCGAGGCGATGAGAGCGTCGAGCGAGGCGGCCGGTACGGCGCCCTCGGCCGCCAGTTCGCGGGCGCGCTCCGGGTTGAGGTCGAACGCCACGGCCTCGTGTCCGCCGCGCATCAGCCGGCGCACCATGTTGGCGCCCATTCGTCCGAGACCGACCATTCCGATTTGCATGACTACCTCAGTTGTTCTTTCGCCATCGCGACGACGTGCGCGGGCGTGAAGCCGAATTTCTGTTGCAGGACCTTGAGCGGCGCCGACGCGCCAAACGTGCGCATGCCCACGACCGCCCCGGTCGAACCCACGTAGCGCTCCCACCCGAATGTGGCGGCTTGTTCCACGGCCACCCGCGCGACGAGGCCGGGCGGCAGCACGCTGTCGCGGTAGTCCTGACTCTGTTCTTCGAAGATCTCCCACGACGGCATGCTCACCACGCGTGCGCCGATGCCGTCGGCGGCCAGCAGCTCGTGGGCCTCGATGCAGAGCGCCACCTCGCTGCCCGTCGCCAGAAGCAGGACGGCGGGCGGCCCGCTCGCCGGGTCGGCCATCACATAGGCGCCGCGCGCCAGGCCGCTGGCAGCCGCGTACTTGGTACGGTCAAACGTCGGTAGCGCCTGCCGGCTGAGCACGAGCGCGACGGGGTGGCGGCGCAGCGGCATGACGGTGCGCCACGCTTCGACCACTTCGTTGGCATCGGCGGGACGCAGGGTGATGAGACCCGGAATAGCCCGCAGCGACGCCAACTGCTCGACGGGCTGATGCGTTGGGCCGTCTTCACCGACCCCGATGGAGTCGTGGGTGAAGATGTGCACCACGGGGATCTCCATCAGCGCGCTCAACCGGATGGCCGGACGCGCGTAGTCGCTGAAGATCAGGAACCCGGACCCAAACGGGCGGACCTTCGAGAGCGAGAGGCCGTTCAGCACCGCGCCCATGGCGTGCTCGCGCACGCCGAAGTGCAGGTTGCGGCCCGAGCGGTCCCCGGCGGCGAAGTCGCCCGCGCCGTCGAAGGTCAGTCGCGTTTTCGTGGACGGTGCCAGGTCGGCAGATCCACCTACGAGCCACGGCACCCGTTTGGCGATCGTGTTGAGGACGGCGCTCGACACGTCGCGCCCCGACACTCCGATCGTGCTGGCAGGGTATGCCTGAAGGTCGCGGTCCCAGTCGGGCGGCAGCTCCCGGTGCTGCATGCGGCGGACCTGGTCGGCCAACTCGGGGAACGCCATGGCATACGCGGAAAACACCGCTTCCCACTCCGTTCTCGCCGTGAGCCCGCGCGCGGCCATGCCGTGTCGAAAGTGCGTGACCACCTCGTCCGGTACGCGGAACATGGCGTCTTCCGGCCAACCGTAGTTGAGCTTCGTGAGCGCGACTTCCACCTCACCCAGCGGCTCGCCGTGGGCGGCGCTCGTATCCTGCTTGTGGGGGGCGCCGTAGCCGATGTGGCTGTCGACGATGATGAGCGTTGGCCGATCCGAGGTGCGCTTGAACGTCGTGAACGCGCGCCGGAGCATCTCGAGATCGTTGGCGTCGCCGACGCGCGTGACGTTCCACCCGTAGGCCACGAACCGCGTAGCCACGTCGTCGCTGAAGGCGAGCGCCGTGTGCCCTTCGATGGTGATGCGGTTGTTGTCGTAGATCCAGCAGAGGTTGTCGAGCTGCAGATGGCCCGCCAGCGACGCGGCCTCTGAGGCGACGCCCTCCATCATGCAGCCGTCGCCGCACATGGCGTAGACGTCGTAGTCGAAGAGTCGAAACCCCGGGCGATCGAAGTGCGCCGCTTGCCACTTCGCCGCCAGCGCCATGCCGACACTCGTCGCCACGCCTTGTCCGAGCGGACCGGTCGTCGTCTCGACGCCTGACGTCCACCGGTACTCCGGATGCCCCGGGCACCGACTATCGAGCTGGCGGAACGTCTTGAGGTCGTCGAGCGTCACCGACGGCTCGCCCAGCCGCTCGTATTGCGCATCGACGGCCTTGACCCCCGTCAGGTGCAGCACCGAGTAGAGCAATGCCGACGCGTGCCCGATCGACAGCACGAAACGGTCGCGATTCGGCCAGATCGGATCCTCGGGATCGAACCGCAGGAACTCCTGCCACAGCTCGTAGACGGCCGGCGCCATGGCCATGGCCGTGCCGGGATGTCCTGACTGCGCCGCTTGGACGGCGTCCATCGACAGCGTCCGAAGCGTGGCGATGCTCAAATCCGCGAGCCGGTCCGCACCGATCGCGGCTGGTCGGTCGAGGTGCGGCGTGATTGGCGGAGCGGCGGATGCAGTTGACATCGCAGACACAATCGGCCCCAACTCCAACGACCGTAGTGGGCGCGAGGCGTCCTGCCCGGGCGGCCCGCCCCCGGAGACGGGCGCAATCAAGGCCCAGCGCGCCCGGCCGATTGCAGGCAGGGAGAACGCCGTGGACACTCATCAGAAGGCCCTGCAAGTCAATCTCGACCCCAGCCTCTACGGCACGTTTGCCGAGATCGGCGCCGGCCAGGAAGTGGCCCGGTGGTTCTTCCGCGTGGGCGGGGCGGCGGGCACCATCGCCAAGGCGATGTCGGCCTACGACATGACCTTCAGCGACGCTATCTACGGCCAGAGCGACCGCTACGTGAGCAAGCAACGTATCAACGCGATGCTCAACCACGAATTCGGGCTGCTGGTCGAACGCCTCGACGACAAGCGCGGCGACACCACGAAGTTCTTCGTCTTCGCCGACACGGTGGCGGCCAAGAGTTACGCGCGCAAGGACGATCCGCACGGGTGGCTCGGCGTGCGTTTTCAGACGGCGCCTCGCGCGCCCGCGTCGCAGATCATCATGCACGTGCGTCTGCTCGACAAAGAGAACGTACAGGAACAAGAGGCGCTCGGGCTCATCGGCGTCAATTTGGCACACGGCGCCAACTACCTCCACCACGACCCGTCGGCACTCATCGCGTCGCTCATGGACGGCTTGACCAACGAGCGCGTGGAAGTGGACATGATCGAATTTTCAGGTCCTGGCTTCGCCGGCATCGACAACCGTCTGATGAGCCTCAAGCTCGTGCAGCATGGCCTGACCAACGCCGCCATGTTCACCGCGGCTGGCGAAGTCGTCCAGCCCGCCGACGCGCTCTACAAGAAGGCCATCCTGATCGAGCGGGGCAGCTTTCGCCCGGCCACCAACGTGTCGCTCGACATGCTGCGCTGCGCGCAGGCGCAGTTCGTGCAGGAGCCGCGCCTGCACGGCGAAGAGACCGTCACCATCATGGAAATGACCCTCAAGAACCTGACCGACGCCGACACGATTGACGCGCAGGACTTCCTCGATCGCGCCGACATTCTGGGTGCGCTCGGCAAGACGGTGCTCATCTCCAACTACGCCGAGTACCACCGGCTGGCCGCGTACTTGTTCCGCCACACCAAGAAGATGATCGGCATCGTGATGGGCGTGCCGACCCTGCGCGAACTCTTCGACGAGAAGTACTACGCCGACCTCGAGGGTGGCATTCTGGAGTCCTTCGGACGGCTCTTCAAGAACGACCTGAAGCTGTATGCCTACCCGCTGCTCGACCAGGCCAGCGGATCGCTCGTCACCGCGGGCAACCTCCGGGTCGCACCGCACCTGCGTCACCTGTATTCGTACCTGGTGGAGAACCGCCTGATCGAGAGCGTCCGCGACTACGACGAGCGATGCCTGTCGATCTTCTCGCGCGATGTGCTCAAGCGCATCCGCTCGGGTGACGAGGTGTGGGAAACGATGGTGCCGCCCGCCGTGGCGCAACTGGTCAAGCAGCGCGGGCTGCTGGGATACCTGAAGCAGGCGGCCTAGCTACTTCTTCGGCACCGCCGTCATCAGGATCTCGAGCGCCTTGCCCAGGGTGGGCCGCAGGCCGCGCTGTCCCTTGAAGTTGCCGATACCGCACCACCACCAGATCGTGCGACTCCTTCGGAATCGGCCTAACTCGAGATTCTGGCGAGGTCGGCCTTGGCTGCCGCGCGCGCGCGGTTCACCTCGGCCACCTCGTTCAACTCCGGCTTCGACGCGCGGATCGCCCGAGCCAGGGACATGTGCTCGTCGAGCACGCGATGCTTGAGCAGGATGAACGGGATCTCGGTGTTTCGGGCCGCGTGAGCCACCGTCATGAGCTCGCGGGCGTTCGGAAATCCCGCGGCGGCCACGCGCACGTCGGCGCCGTCGTTGAGCAGTCCCCGCACCTGTTGATGTACGGCCTTCGCCGTGGCCGGCAGCACACGTTCGAGTCGCGGCGCCGCCACGGATGCGGAGGCATTCACCTGGGCAGGTGGTGGCGCGGCCGGCGCGCCGGCGGCGGCGATCGGCGCCGGTGATCCGAGCCGGTTGGCGTCGAGTTGTGGGCCCACGGCCAATCCCAGTGCGAATGCACCAGCCATGCCGAGCACCACCATGG
>JANORI010000577.1:0-8127 GCA_031415235.1 Acidobacteriota bacterium
GCGCGACGGGGCGGCATGATCCTGCGGCTCTTCCGGCAGTTCATCGTGCGCCGCATGGCGCGCGAGCGCACCCGCACCCTCACCACCGTTGCCGGCATCGCGCTCGGCATCGGCGTGGTGATTGCCATCCAGCTCACCAACGCCAGCTCGGTGCGGGGCTTCGAAACGGCGCTCGACACCGTGTCGGGCCGCGCGTCCATCGAAATTCTCGGCACCGGCGGCATCGACGAGACGCTGCTGCCGTCGCTCGGCTGGCTGCGTGAGTTCGGGCCCGTGTCGGCGGTGATCGAAGGCGACATGGCGATCGTGACCGGCGGGGTCACGGGCGCCTCCGGTTTCCGTCCCCGCCGGGCCGAGGCCGTGAAGGTGCTGGGTGTCGACATCCTGCGCGACCGCACATTGCGCGACTACGCGGTGGGGGCGTACGCGCAAGAATCGGATCGGGGCCCGGGGCTCCCTTCGACTGCGCTCAGGGCAAGCGGGGCTCGGGGCTCAGAACCAGGTGCCGACGGCGCTTCGGAACTCACGTCGCAGGAGTTCCTTGCGCTGCTCACGAGCCCGCAGAGCATCGTGATCACCGAGAAGCTGGCCCGCCGCCGCGGCTACAAGCTCGGTGACGAGATCCGGCTGCTCGCCGGCGACCGCGTCAACACCTACATCGTGCGCGCGCTGCTCGAAGACAAGGGTCCGGCACGGGTGATGGACGGCAGCTTCGTGCTGATGGACATTGCCGCCGCACAGCTCGCCTTCGCGCGCCTGGGCCGCATCGACCGGGTCGACGTGCAGATCGTGCGCGCTCCCACGGCGCTCGACGCGTCGCGGGCGCCCAGCAGCGCGGATCTCGACGCGGCCGCCGCGGCCATTGGCACGCGTTTGCCCGCGGGACTCACCTCGGCCCGTCCAGCCAGACGCGGACAACAGGTGGAGCGCATGCTTGCCGCGTTCCACATGAACCTGTCGGCGTTGTCGTGGGTGGCGCTGGTCGTGGGCCTGTTCCTGGTCTACAACACGGCCACCGTGTCGGTGCTGGCGCGGCGGGATGAAGTGGGCATGCTCCGCGCGCTCGGCGTGACGCGTCGGCAGGTGCTGGCGCTGTTCCTGGGCGAGGCGGCCCTCATGGGCCTGGCGGGCACGGCGCTCGGGCTGGGACTCGGCCGCCTGCTGGCCGATGCGGCCGTGGGCGTGACCGGCGCCACCGTGAGCACGCTCTACATCGCCACCGCGGCGGCGCCGCCTTCCCTGGAGTGGACGCACGTGCTGCTCGCACTCGCCATCGGCGTGCCGCTCTCGCTGCTGGCCGCCACCGTGCCGGCCCTCGAGGCCAGCCGCGTGCCGCCCACCGCGGCCATGCGCGGCGCCGACCAGCTCGAGACGCGCGTGCGGTTGCGGCCGAGCACGTTCATCGCACCCGCACTCGTCCTTGCCGCCGCGTTCGGACTCGCGCAGCTCGGTCCCGTCGGTGGCGTGCCGCTCTTCGGCTACCTCTCGGCGTTTGTCACGATCCTCGGCGCGTCGCTGCTCGTGCCGGCGCTCGTCCACGGCATGGCGCGCGTCGTGCGGCTGCCGTTGCGCCGGCTGCTCGGCGTGGAAGGCGTGCTGGCGCACGCGCATCTGTCGTCGGCCATCCCCCGGCTGTCGATCTCGATTGCCGCGCTCTCGGTCAGCCTCGCCATGATGGTGGCCGTGGCCGTGATGATCGGCAGCTTCCGCGACACGGTCGTCTACTGGGTGGGCCAGACACTGCAGGCGGACCTCTTCATCGGCCCAGGCGTGCAACCCACGACCGGCTCGGGGCAGGCGCTCTCGCCCACGGTGGTGGAGTCGGTGCGCGCGCATCCGGCCGCAGCGGCCGTCGACACGTTTCGCAATCTCGACCTCGTCTACCAGGGCAACCTCGTAGTGCTCGGCGCCACGCAGTTCGACGTGGTGCTCTCGCACGGCGCTCTGCTCTTCAAGACCCCGGCCGATGGCCGCGCCGCCTTGGCCAAGGCCGCCGGCACCGATGCGGTGATCGTGTCAGAGGCGTTCGCCAATCGCTACAGCACCGCGCCGGGCGACACCATTCAGCTGGCCACGCGCGCCGGCGACCGTCCGTTTGAGGTCGTGGCGGTTTACTACGACTACGCCATCGACCGCGGGGTGGTGCTGATGGACCATCGCACCTTCGCGCGGCACTTCACCGATCAGCCGCCCACGAGCATGGCGGTCTACCTGCGGCCGGGCGCCGACCCCGAACAGGTGCGCTCGGAGATGCTCGAGGGGCTGGATGAAGGGCACCGCGCCTTCATCTACACCAACCGCGCCCTGCGCGGCGAGGTGCTGCGCATCTTCGATAGCACGTTTGCCATCACCTACGCGCTCGAGCTCATCGCCGTCGTGGTGGCGATGCTGGGTGTGGCCGGCACGCTGCTCACGCTGGTGATCGAGCGGCGGCGCGAGCTCACCATGCTGCGGTTGATCGGCGCCGCGCGCCGGCAGGTGCAGCGCGTGGTGGTGATCGAGGCGGCGCTGATCGGCGCGGCGAGCATGGCCATCGGCCTGGTGGTGGGGCTGGCCCTGTCGGTGCTGCTCGTCTACGTGATCAACGTGCAGAGCTTTGGCTGGACGATTCAGTTCCGCGTGCCGGTGGCGTTTCTGGCACAGGTGTCGTTGCTGGTGGTGGCGGCCACCGCGCTGGCGGGCTTCATCCCTGCACGGCGGGCGACGCGGTTGGTGGTGGATCATGACGAGTAGCACAGGGACTGGGGACCAAGGACCGCGGACCGGCGACGCCAGTGCCGGCGCGGGCTGGCGCCGACGCCGCCGACCGGAGCCGCGGTGGCTCCTGACGGCGAAATCTGAGCACCGCGAGCCCTGGCGGTCCTCCATGGTCTTGGCAGCGGTTTCTCACCGCGGCAGGACGTCCCGCCATCGCGGAGCGAAGTTGAGCCGGAAGGAGCTGCCGCGGCTCCTCTCGGCGCTCGGCGTGCTCACCTTCATGCTCGCCACGCTCGCGCCCACGCACGCGCAATCGCCGTGGCGCGAGGCGGCGCCGGGGTATCAGTTCGCGTTCCCGCGGGATCATGCGAGTCATCCTGACCACAAGATCGAGTGGTGGTACTACACCGGCAATGTGGCGACGGCGAGCGGCCGGCGCTTCGGCTATCAGGTGACGTTCTTCCGGGTGGGCGTGGATGCGGCGCCAGTGAATCCGTCGCGCTGGGCCATTCGCGACATCCACATGGCGCATCTGGCCGTGTCCGATCCCGAGGGCAAGCGGTATCGCTTCGACGAGCGCCTCAGCCGCAGCGGCCCTGGCCTGTCGGGAGCTGCCACCGACAGCTACAAGGTGTGGAACGAAGACTGGACCGCGGGTCTCGACGCGCAGGGCCGCCACGTCGTCAGCGCATCGAGCACGACCGCCGCCGTGCAGCTGACGCTGAACGAGGGCAAGCCGCCCGCCGTGAACGGCGTGAACGGCATCAGCCAGAAAGGCGCGCGTCAGGGCAACGCGTCGCACTATTACTCGGTCACCCGCATGCCGACGCGCGGTACGATCGTGGTGGACGGCGAGCGCTTCGAGGTCACCGGCGAGAGCTGGATGGATCACGAGTTCGGCACGAGCTTCCTCGAACCCGAGCAGCAGGGGTGGGACTGGTTGTCCCTTCAGCTCGACGACAACCGCGAGCTGATGCTGTATCAACTTCGGCGCGCCGACGGCTCGCGCGACCCGCGCTCGAGCGGCACCCTCGTGGACACACGCGGCGGCACCACGCACCTGGCCGCGACGGATTTCACCCTCGCCCCAGCGGGCGCCACGTTCACGGCGCCGTCGGGCGCCATCTATCCCGTGTCGTGGACCATCGGCCTGCCGCGCGAGCAGCTCGCGCTCACCGTCACGACCCCACTCGCGAATCAGGAGCTGGCCACGGCTGGCGCCGGCATCGCGTATTGGGAAGGGATGGTGCGGGTGGCCGGCACGGCGCGCGGACGCGCGGTGACGGGCCGTGGTTACCTCGAGATGACCGGGTACAAGGGCAGCCTCGGCCGGGTGATGAGTCTCACCGCCGGCCGCTGAAACCTGGTCTTCGCGCACCCGCGTCTGCGATACGCTGCCTTGACGCAGCGAGGCCACCGATGACCACACCACAGGTTCCGATCGACTCGCCGTTCGGCTATCGCTCCACCGCGGCGGAGGTGATCGCCGGCGTAAACCTCGCCGGCACGACCGCGATCGTCACGGGTGGCTATTCAGGCGTCGGCAAGGAAACGGTGCGCGCGCTGGCCGGCGCGGGCGCCCGGGTGATCGTGGGGGCGCGGCGGCCCGATACGGCCACAGAGGAATTGCGCGACGTGGCCGGACCGGTGGAGATCCTCGCGCTCGATCTGGCCGCCCCGAAGTCCATCGACACGTTTGCCTCGGCCTGCGCCGCCACCGCCCGGCAGCTCGACTTGCTGGTGGACAACGCCGCCGTCATGGCGTGTCCGTTGGCCCGGGATGCGCGTGGCTACGAGAGCCAACTGGCCACCAACCATCTCGGCCACTTCCAGTTGACGGCGCGTTTGTGGCCGCTGCTCGTGGCCGCTGGCCAGGCCCGCGTGGTGGCGCTCTCGTCCAGCGGACACGCGCGCGGCGGCCTCGACCTCACCGATCCGCATTTCGTGCGCCGCGACTACGACAAGTGGACGGCCTACGCGCAGGCCAAGTCCGCCAACGCCTTGTTCGCCCTGCACCTCGACGCCCTCGGCTGCGCCCGCGGCGTGCGTGCCTTTGCCGTGCACCCGGGTGGCATCCGCACGCCCCTGCAACGGCATCTCACGATGGACGAACAGACGGCCCTCGGCTGGTACGACAAGGAGGGCCAGCTGAACCCGCTCTTCAAGACAGCGGAGCAAGGCGCCAGCACCTCGGTGTGGTGTGCCGTGTCGCCGCTGCTCCAGGGCATGGGCGGGGTTTACTGCAGCGACTGCAACATCGCGGCGCCGTGGACCGAGGGCCAGCCGCCGCATGCCGGCGTGCATCCGCACGTGCGCGATGCGGGCGCGGCCGCCGCGTGGTGGACGGCGTCGGAGCAGATGACCGGCGCGCGGTTCAGCAGCGACTGAGCCCGCTACTTCTTGCCCTTCTTCACGACCCGGCCGCTGTGTCCGCCGGTGACGTAGAGCTGCATCAGCACGCCGCCCACGCCGAGCACCAGCCAGGCCCACGGCACCCACGCCTGCCCAGGCGCCGGATGCATCGGATACGGCACCCACACGTCGCCCGCCGCCGCCGCCGCAAGCTTGGCCTTGTCTCCCGCGAGCGCCAGGGCGCCCACCAGTAGCGCCCAGGCACCGCCAAACGCCGTGCCCACGATGGTGACGTAGCGCTGCAGCCAGGTGGCCAGCCAGGCGCCAGTCACCGAGGCGAGAATCAACACGTAGGGATGCGGTTCACTCGATAGCTGCGTCCATACCAGGGTCACGGCCGTGGCACCGAGGGCCGCACCCACGAGCGCCACGCCGATGAACGCGGCGGCCACCATGATCACGCCGCCAGCGAGTCCACCGAGTAGGAACGCACCGGCCATGTAGGCGGTTTCGCTCGCGCCGAGCAACGAGCTGGCCGCCAGGCCGCCGATGATGAAGCCGAAGGCCGCCAGTACGTAGCGCAGCAGCCGGAACCCGGCCACGCAGGCCATGGCGCCGCAGACGAGCAGCACGATGGCGGCGGGCAGTTGATAGGAGATGGGGAGCATCTCTCGAAACGCCGTCGAGCCTAGACCGGATCACCCGGGCTACGACACGTCGCGGCGACCCTCCATGGCCTTGCCCATCGTGAGTTCATCGGCGTACTCGAGGTCGCTGCCGACGGGAATACCGGTGGCAATGCGGGTGACCCGCACGCCCAGCGGACGCAGGAGCCGTGCCAGGTAGATGGCCGTGGCCTCGCCTTCCACCGTGGGGCTCGTGGCCAGAATCACTTCGTCGAGCGCGCCTTCGCCAATGCGCGCCAGCAGTCCCTTGATCTTCAGGTCGTCTGGCCCGACGCCCTGCAGCGGCGAGATCGTGCCCATCAGCACGTGATACACGCCCTTGAAGCCCCGCGATCGCTCGATCACGTTGACGTTCTGTGGTTCTTCCACGACGCAAATCAGCCGGTGATCGCGCGCCTCGTCGGCGCAGTAGCGGCACGGATCCACGTCGGTGATGTTATGGCACACCGAGCAGTACGTCACGCTGTCCTTCACGTGGCGGATGGCGTCGCAGAGTCGCTCGCTGTCTTCCCGCGTGGTCTTCAGGATGTGGAACGCCAGGCGCTGCGCGCTCTTGGCGCCCACGCCGGGCAACTTGCGGAACTGGTCGACGAGCGCATCGAGGGGCCCAGGCAGCAACGTCACATCTCCTCGACCTTGGTGCGTTCCACGGGGAAGATCTCGAGCAGCGCCTGCACCGTGGGATCCGACAAGGCCTCGCGACGCAAGTCATCGTCACTCGGGCCCGCCAGCGGGCTCTCGAGCGCCGGGCGTGGCGGCGCAGCCGACGGCATGGCGGCCGGGGCAGCCGACGGCGGCGGGGCGGCGCCGTCCGCTACGGCAATGTGCACCGGAATCATGCGGCCGAACACCTGCTCGCCGAGCGCCTCGAGCCAGACGCGGTTCTCGTCGCACTGCGCGCGCGGCACCTTCTGGTTCGGCAGGAACGTAAAAAGGATCTTCGCCGCCGTGACCTCGATCCGGTACGCCTGCGCCACGACCGCGTTGTAGAAGAACACCTTGCCCGCCTTCACGCCCGCCAGAAACGCCTCGCGCGCGCCGTCGGGTAGCGGTTCTCCGGGACTCGATGCGGGCGCCGTCACCGGAGCCGGCCGCGCGGACGAAGTGGCCGACGCGCTTGGCGCCGCGCCAGGTGTGGCGGCACGCGCGGGCGACGTCGCGGCACGCGCGGGCGGAGGGGCGGCAAACGCCGGGGCCACCGGGATGCGGGCTACGGGCGCGGCTGACGGCCGTATCGGGGCCGTCGCGAGGCCGCGGGCCCCGCCGCCCTCGAGCAGCTCAGCCAGCGGTAGAAGCTTGCGCAGGTGCATCAGGCGCAGCAGGGCCATCTCGACCTGAAAGCGCGGATAGTCGGACTGCCGCACGTCGTATTCGGCACGCGTGAAGCCGTCGAAGGTGCGCAGCAGGTCTTCGCGCGAGAACCTGGCTCCGAGCGACTGCACGCGCGCGCGCTCCGACTCGCTGGCCACGTCGGGGTCCTCGAGCCGTCCGCTGTCGACCGACACCACCAGCAGGTCGCGGGTCGCGCGGGCCAGTTCCCGGCACAGCAGCCGCAGATCGTAGCCCCGCTCGATGGCGGCGTCCACGAGCGAGAACGCCGCGGACGCGTCTTCGGCGGCAATCGCGTCGAGCATGTCGAAGACCAGGTCGCGGCCGACCAGCCCGAGCACGGTCGTGACGTCGTCGAGCGTCAACGTGTCGCCGGAGAACGCCCGCACCTGGTCGAAGGCGCTCAACGAATCGCGCATGCTGCCTTCGCCGGCGCGCGCCAGCAGCAGCAAGGCGTCGTCGGGCACGGTGATGCCTTCCTGCCCGGCGATGTAGCGCAGGCGCTCGGACACGGTCTTCGACGAGATGGTCCGGAACTCGTAGATCTGCGAGCGCGACAACACCGTGTCGGGAATCTTGTCGAGCGCGGTCGTGGCCATCATGAAGACCACGTGCGCCGGCGGCTCTTCGATGGACTTGAGCAGCGCGTTGAACGACGAATTCGACAGCATGTGCACTTCGTCGATCAGGAACACCTTGTAGCGGTTGCGCGCCGGGGCAATCGACAGCCCCTCGATGATCACCTCGCGCACGTTGTCGACGCCGGTGTGCGTGGCCGCGTCGATCTCGAGCACGTCGATGTCGCGGCCCTCGGCAATTTCGATGCACGCGTCGCACGCGCCGCACGGCGTGGGCGTGGGCCCCTGGGCGCAGTTCAGGGCGCGCGCCAGGATCCTGGCGGTCGTGGTTTTGCCGCAGCCGCGCGGGCCGGCGAAGACGAAGGACTGGGCGATGCGCTTACTCTTGAGTGCGGTGCGCAGCGTGCGCGTGACCGCCTGCTGGCCGAGCACGTCGTCGAGCGTCTGGGGTCGCCACTTGCGCGCAAGCGCCTGGTAGGCCATGG
>JANORI010000578.1:0-3414 GCA_031415235.1 Acidobacteriota bacterium
GTCACGATCTTCGCGCTCGGCGTCATGCCGTACATCAGCTCGTCGATCATCCTGCAGTTGTTGACTGTCGTGTGGCCGTATCTCGAGCGGTTGTCGAAAGAAGGCGAACTGGGACGGCGCAAGATCACTCAGTACACCCGCTACCTCACGGTGGTGCTGGCGATTGCCCAGTCGATGGCCATTGCGATCTATCTGGAGCAGCAGACCAACATCGCCGGCGGCCTGCCGCTGGTCTACGAGCCTGGCTGGAGCTTCCGGCTCATGTGCATTCTCACCCTCACGACCGGCACCATGTTCGTCATGTGGTTGGGTGAGCAGATCACCGAGCGCGGCATCGGCAACGGCATGTCGCTGCTGATTTTTTCCGGTATCGTCGTGAACTTCCCCCGGGCGGTCACGCTGACGTTCGACCAACTGCGCACCGGCCAGATCGGCCTCATCCGTTTGTTGCTGCTCGTGGCGCTGATGGTGGCGGTCGTGGCGGCCATCGTCTTTGTGGAGCGCGGTCAACGCCGCATCGTCGTGCAGTATGCCAAGCGGGTGGTCGGCCGCCGGCAGTTCGCGGGCACCAGCACGCATATTCCGCTCAAGGTCAATACCGGTGGCGTGATTCCGGTGATCTTCGCCAGTTCGCTGCTGGCGTTCCCCGGCACGCTCACGGGATTCTTTCAGGCGGGTGGCTGGGGTGATGCAGTGGTGCGGCAGCTGGCCAACGGCATGCCGCTCTACAACCTACTGTTCGTGTCGCTGATTCTGTTCTTTGCCTACTTCTACACCGCCATCATCTTCAACCCGGATGACGTGTCGGAGAATATGCGGAAGTACGGCGGCTTCATCCCGGGCATTCGGCCGGGCAAGCGCACGGCCGAGCACATCGATACGATCCTGACCCGCATCACGCTGGCGGGCGCGGTCTATCTGTGCCTGATTGCGTTGCTGCCCGAGTTCATGATCACCGGATTCAAGGTGGCGCCGATTCCCTTCATCGGAGAATCGCTCGACGCCGTGCTGCCGCAATGGTTCACCAACGGGCTCGGGTTGAACTTCTTCTTTGGCGGAACATCGCTGCTCATCGTCGTGGGCGTGGCCATGGACACCGTGAGCCAGATTGAGTCGCAGCTCATCATGCGGCACTACGATGGCTTCATGAAGAAGACCAGAATTCGTGGCCGGCGCGACTGAGGCGATGGCGTTGCGTCTGCTGGTAATGGGTCCCCCTGGAGCGGGTAAGGGCACCCAGGCATTGAGAATCGCTCGTGAATACGGGGTGCCCAAGATCTCGACGGGCGACATGCTGCGGGATGCGGTCACCTCGGGCAGCCCACTCGGCGCTCTCGTCAAGGAGACGGTGGCGCACGGGCAGCTGGTGAGCGACGACGTGATCGTGGCGCTGGTGAAAGTGCGCCTCGGAGAAGACGACGCGCGGAAGGGATTCGTGCTCGACGGGTTCCCCCGCACGGTGGCTCAGGCGAGGGCGCTCGACGAGCTGATCGAGGGCAAGGCGCTGGCGGTCGTCGAGATTCGGGTGCCGGACGAGGAGCTCGTGCGGCGGGTGCGGGGGCGGCGGATTTGTGAGCGTTGCGGCACGACGGTGTCGGCGTTTGACGGGGAGCCGGCGCTGGCGCAAGAGTGCCGATCCTGCGGCGGCCGGTTGGTGCAGCGCTCGGACGACAGCGAGCATGTCGTGCGGGACAGGTTGAAGGTGTACTGGCGTGAAACGCAGCCGATGATTGGCTTCTACGAGGGCCGGTCGACGTTCCGGCGGGTGGACGGCAGGCTGGCGCCGGTGGACGTGTATGCGGCGATCGCAGAGGCCGTGGCTTCTGTGGGCGCGGAAGGGTGAGACGGACCGGAGATGATCGTCTGTCGATCGGCGGCGGAGCTGGAGCGGCTGGCGCGTGTGAACGCGCTCGTGGCTCGCGTGCTCGCCGAACTGTCGGCGATGATCGCCCCTGGCGTGACCACGGCCGAGGTCGACGCGTTGGCTGAACGACGCCTCCGCGAGGCCGGTGCCGAGCCGGCCTTCAAGGGCTATCACGGCTTCCCGGCGACGATCTGCGCGTCGGTGAACGAGCAGGTGGTGCACGGCATTCCGTCGTCGCGCAAGTTGAGGGCCGGCGACATCGTGTCGGTGGACCTGGGCGCGAAGTTGGATGGGTTCTACGGAGATAGCGCGGTCACGGTGCCGGTGGGGCAGGTGGCGCCGGACGCCGTGAAGTTACTCGAGGTCACGAGGCAGTCGCTGCACGAGGCGCTGGCGGTCGTGAAGGCGGGCGCCCGCTTGTCCGACATCGGCGCGGCAGTGCAGCGGCACGTCGAGGCCAACGGGTTTTCCGTGGTGCGCGAATTTGTGGGACACGGCATCGGGTCGACGCTCCACGAGGAGCCGCAGATTCCGAACTATGGCACGCCGGGCCGCGGACCGCGGCTCGCGGAAGGCATGGTGCTCGCGATCGAGCCCATGGTGAATCTGGGCCAGGCGGGGGTGAAAGTACTCTCGGACGGTTGGACGGCCGTGACGAAGGACGGTAGCCTGTCGGCGCACTTCGAGCACACGGTGGCGGTGACCGCCGACGGGTGCCGGGTGTTGACGCGGGCGGATGCGGCCGCCAACGCCGCGGCGTAGTGGTGACTGACGAATCGACGCCGTCGCCTCTGGACGTTGAGGGCACGGTGCGGGAACTGCTCCCGAGCGCGTTGGTCAGGGTGAGTGTGGATGAACGGCACGACGTCGTGGCGCACCTGGGCGGATCGCCGTCGAGGAATTACGTCAGGGTCGTGGTTGGCGACCGGGTGAAACTGGCGCTGTCGCCTACGGATCGAACCCGTGGGCGCATCGTCGAGAAACTGTAGGGACGAGCGATGAAAGTGCGAGCGTCAGTCAAGAAAATTTGCGACAAGTGCAAGGTCGTGCGTCGCAAGGGCGTTGTGCGGATCATTTGTACGAACGCCAAGCACAAGCAGCGGCAGGGATAGCGGCAGCGGCCAGGGACTAGCGGCTAGCCGCTAGACTCGGCGCTACAGAGGGTAAGTTAGAGTAGGAGCGCGCCGGCGACAGGGTGAACTGGGGAAGTCGACAAGACTAGCCCCTAGCCACCAGCCGCTAGCCGCTGTTCAAGGATCAGCACATGGCACGCATTTCAGGCATTGACCTTCCGCGCACCAAGCGCGTCGAGATCGGGCTCACGTACATCTTCGGGATCGGGCGCTACCGCGCCGTCAAGATCCTGGCTTCCGCCGGCGTGAGCGGCGACATCCGCGTGAAGGACCTGACCGACGACGACGTGCGCAAGATCAGCCGCGCCATCGAAGAGGCAGGCAGCGTTGAAGGTGACCTTCGCAAGGAAGTGTCCCTGAATATCAAGCGGCTGATGGAAATCGGCAGCTACCGGGGCATGCGCCACCGGCGCGGGC
>JANORI010000579.1:0-4315 GCA_031415235.1 Acidobacteriota bacterium
CGTGGCGTCGAGCATGCCGATGTCCACAACCTGGCCCTGGCCGGTGTTGCCGCGGGCCACGAGCGCCGCCAGCACGCCTTGCGCCGCGAACAGTCCCGACACGATGTCGACGATGGCCACGCCCAGCCGGTAGGGCGGACCGTCGGCGGCGCCGGTGATGCTCATGAGGCCGCCTTCCGCCTGCATCACCGCGTCGTAGCCGGGTTCGTCGCGCCGGGGCCCCGTTTGCCCGTAGCCCGAGATGGAACAGTAGATGAGCGCCGGCCGCGCCTCCCGCACCGTCGCCGCGTCGAGACCCAAGGCGTCGAGCGTACCGGGCCGGAAGTTCTCCACGAGCACGTCCGCCACGCCGAGCAGCCGGCCGACGACCTCGCGTCCGCCCGGCGTCTTGAAGTCGATGGCGATGCTTTCCTTGTTGCGGTTGACGCTGAGGAAATACGCGCTCTCGTCGCCGAGAAACGGCGGACCCCAGCGGCGCGTGTCGTCGCCGCGGCCAGGGTGTTCGAGCTTGATGACGCGGGCGCCAAGGTCGGCCAGCGCCATCGTGCAGTACGGCCCCGAGAGCACGCGAGTGAAATCCAGAATGGTGATGCCGTGAAGAGGTCCCATATCGTCGGACGGTATCGTATCCGCTGGCGCGGCGCCCGTGTTCTGGTAAGTTGCGAGCATGCACTCGGCACACGGCATCGGCCCCCACGTCGTCGTCTTCGCCGGTGAGGCGTGAACGGCCTGCGACAAAGTGAAAGCGTGGCTTTCACACGCGGGCGTGGCCTTTACCACCCGGAACGTGGACGAGGACGGCTCGGCCTACGACGCCCTCATCGCCACCGGTTTCCGCACCGTACCGCTGACGATCATCGGCGGCCGGACAGTCGTGGGCTACGTGCCGGACGCGCTCGCCACGGCGCTCAGGGCGGCGGGGCTGGTGCCGAACGGTTGAACCTCACGGCCGCTCGGACGGCATCGCTCGAGGGCACTGGGCTGGACGCGGGTGGCGCCGAGTATACTGAGCGCCATATCGGCATGCGTGAAGAGCTGCTCCCCCGATTCGTCGAGGTTCCCGCCGGCGAGTTCTTGATGGGGTCGACCGACGGGGACGACGACGAGCGTCCGGTGCGGAGTGTCAGGCTGGACAGGTTCCACCTGTCGGCACACCCAGTCACCAACGCCCAATACGCGGAGTTCGTACGCAACACGGGCCACCATGCGCCCGACGTGCGCGATTTGCCATCGTTTGTGGCGCCGACGGCCGAAGCCACCTTTCGCGAGTTGGCCTCGCCCTACATCTGGCGGGGTGGCGACCTGCCGAAAGATCGCGGGCTGCATCCGGTCACGCTCGTTACCTACGCGGATGCCGTGGCCTACTGCGTGTGGGCGGGCACGCGCCTGGGCCGCGCCGTGCGGCTGCCGTCCGAAGCCGAATGGGAGCGCGCCGCGCGCGGTGCCGTCGATGGGCGGCGCTACCCGTGGGGTGACGAGATCGATCCCTCGCGCTCGAATTTTCTACCGGATGCCGGGCTGAAGCGCATGCGCGGCACGCGGCCCGTGGGCACCTTCCCGGCCAATCCGTTCGGCCTGCACGACATGAGCGGCAACGTCTGGGAATGGGTGGCCGACTGGTACGGAGTCGAGGCCTACGCCGCCGCCGAGGCGGTGAACCCGTCGGGTCCGGTCTCGGGCATGATGCGGTTGTTGCGCGGCGGTTCGTGGGTCACGCACGACGTGCTGCAACTGCGCTGCGCCTACCGTCACAAAGTGCCGCCCGACAGCTACGCCTACAGCATCGGCTTTCGCGTGGCGTACCACGACTCGCACGAGATTGCCGACGGACTCACCGACGGGGAGAGTTTGCAATGATGTGTCGCGCGCTGGTGATGGCCGGAATGCTGGCTGCCGCGGCGGCCGTGGCGGGAGCGCAGCCGCCCGCGCCGCCCGCGCCCACGGTGGTGGTGCGCGGTGAAGGCGAGGTGCGCGCGGCACCCGACGTGGCGTTCGTGACCATCGGCGCCGAGTTTCGCGCCGCGACGCCCAAAGAGGCGCAAGGCCTGTCGGCCAAGGCGATGACTGCGGTGCAGCAACGCCTGCTGGCGGCGGGCGTGCCGAAGGACGCCATCCGCACGCTGTCCTACGACCTGCAGGCGCAGTTCGAGTTCACAAGCGGCAAGCAGGTGCCGCGCGGCTACCAGGCGCGCAACGTGATCGAGGTGCGCCTCGACGACATCCAGACGGTGGGCGAGATTCTCGAGCTGGCGGTGGCCGCAGGCGGCACCTCGGTGCAGGGCGTGCGCTTCGACCTGAAGCAGCGCGCCGCGCTCGAGCGCGAAGCGCTGACGCGCGCGGTGGCCGATGCGCGGGCCCGGGCCGACGCGGCAGCCAAGGGCGCGGGCGCCGCGGTGGTGGCCGTGCTGCGCATCGAAGAGGGCGGCGTGAACGTGCGGCCGATGGAAGCGCCGATGTTTCGCATGGCGGCCGAAACGGTGGCCGTTTCCGCCCCGCCAATCGCCGCCGGCGACACCGTGATTCACGCGAGCGTGACGCTCACCGCGGCCATCAAGTAGCCGCCGGACGGGCCTGGCCGCCGGACGGGGCCTTCAGGGCGCGGCCGGCGATGACAGGCTCTGCCAGAGATACCAGCTCGCCACCGAGCGATGCGGCCGCCACGTCTCAGCGAGCGCGCGGGCCTTCGCCGGCGTGGGTCGCGCGCGCATCTTGTAGGCGCGCTGAATCGCCACCATCAGGGCCAGATCGCCCGCGGGAAACACGTCGGGGCGTTCCAGGTGGAACATCAGGAACACCTCCGCCGTCCACGTGCCGATGCCCTTCACGGCCGTGAGCGCGGCAATGGCCTCGTCGTCGCTCCGTGCCGGCAGCGCGCGCAGATCGAGACGGCCATCTTGCACATGAGCCGCCAGGTCGCGCACGTAGAGCGCCTTGGCCCGGCTCAGGCCCGCGCCGCGCAGCACCTCGTCGTCGAGCCGCAGCATCCGCGCCGGCACTGGCACGTCCTTGGGGAAGAGCGCGCACACCCGGCCGAAGATGGTGCGGGCGGCGGCGGCCGACACCTGCTGCGCCACGATCGCGCGCACCAGTGTGGTGAACGGATCGGCGTGCACGCGGGCCTGGAAGCGGCACGGGCCGACGCGTTGGATGAGCGCGGCCATGGCGGGATCGATCGAAATGAGATGCCGGCGTGCGCGCCGCGTGTCGATGGGCACCCGGCATTCTGGCACGATGTGCGACACGCATGCCGTGGAGCGGATCTTTCGCTTGCGTGTCCGTGACGTGCTTGCCATAAGCTGAAGGCATCGCTGACATGGAGCACTCGATACTTTCCGCCATCGGCCACACGCCCCTCGTGCGCCTCGCGCGGCTCGAGCGCGACGTCCCCGGACTGGAGCTCTACGGCAAGCTCGAGGCCAGCAATCCCGGTGGCTCGGTGAAGGACCGCGCGGCCCGTCACATGGTGCTCGAGGGGATGCGCTCCGGTGCCCTGAGTGCGGGCAAGCGCTTGCTGGACGCCACCTCGGGCAACACCGGCATCGCCTACGCGATGCTCGGCGCGGCGCTGGGATTCCCGGTGACGCTGTGCCTGCCGTCGAGCGCCAGCCCCGAGCGCAAACGGATTCTCACGGCCTACGGGGCCGAGCTGGTGTTCACAGGTCCGATGGACGGGTCGGATGGCGCCATCGTCGAGGCCCGGCGCCGCTACGCGGCCGCTCCCGACCAGTATTTCTATCCGGATCAGTACAACAACGACTTCAACTGGCGGGCCCACTTCGAGACGACCGGCCCCGAGTTGCTCGCCGAGACCGCCGGACGAATCACGCACTTCGTGGCCGCGCTCGGCACGAGCGGCACCTTCATGGGCACGGGCCGCTTCCTGCGCGCCAACGTGCCGAACGTGGTGCTGATCTCGGTGCAGCCCGAGTCGCCGCTACATGGCCTCGAAGGCCTCAAGCACATGGCCTCGGCGATCGTGCCCGGCATCTACGACGCCACGCTGGCCGACCACGCGGCCGAAGTGTCGACCGAAGACGCGCACGAGATGACGCGGCGCCTGGCGCGCGAAGAGGGCCTGCTCGTGGGCGTGTCGAGCGGCGCCAATCTGGCCGCCGCCGTGGCGCACGCGGTCGAGGCGCGGACATCGCGCGAGTCCCTCGTGATGGTCGTCATCCTGTGCGACGCCGGCGATCGCTACCTGTCGGAACACTTCTGGGACGAAGGACGCGTGCCGGCCGGCGCTGCGGCCACCGCCGGTGAGCAGGACGCCACGCCATGACCCCGGTGGTGCTCGGTGCGGGCGTGCGGGCGGCCA
>JANORI010000580.1:0-5417 GCA_031415235.1 Acidobacteriota bacterium
CGTCGTCGGTGCGGCCGTAGACGAGGGGCAGGCCCGGTGCCGCGGCCATAAGCGCCGCAAACTCCGCGTCGTGCCGGCCCGGCGCGCAGGCCACCACGAACTGCACCGCAGGCACCCGTGAACGGATGAGCGGCATGGCGCCGGCAATCACGGGTGCCTGCGGTGCAGTTCGTGGTGGCCTGCGCGCCGGGCCGGCACGACGCGGAGTTTGCGGCGCTTATGGCCGCGGCACCGGGCCTGCCCCTCGTCTACGGCCGCACCGACGACGTGCTGACCGCAGCCGACGTCGTCGTCACAGCGTCGGGCACGGCCACGGCGCAAGCGGCGCTGCACGAACGGCCGATGGTGGTCATCTACAAGCTCTCGCCGCTCACCTACGCGCTGGGCAAGCCGCTCGTCACGATCGACACCTACGCCATGGCGAATCTGGTAGCGGGGGAGCGCATCGTGCCGGAGCTGATTCAGGAGGCGTGCACGCCCGAAGCCGTGGCGGACGAGACCGTCTCGTTCCTGCTGGACCATGAGCGCGCGGAGCGCACGCGGGCGCGGCTCGGCGAGACGCGCGCCAAGCTCGGGCCGCCGGGCTCGGCCGCGCGGGTGGCGGCAGCCGTGCTCGAGGTTGCGGACCGGCGGACGGTCTGAGGGGCGGGCCGCTCGGGCAGGGTGTGTTAATTGATAGTTGTATTTGCATATAGCACCATGTCCTGTTAGCCTCCGAGATTCTCAAGCACCACACCCACCGCGGCCTCGTGCCACGCCTGTCGTTCTTCCGAGACCAGAAAGGGCACGAGTGCGACCTGGTGATCGATCACGACGACCGGCTTACCGCTATCGAGATCAAGTCGGGGCAGAGCGTGGCGTCCGACGTCTTTGCCGCGTTGTCGCGGGTGGTCGATGACGTGCGGTCCGGCCCTGGAGGCACGGCGCCGGTGGCAGCGGTCGTCGTACATGCCGGGAGCGATTCATACGCCCGCACATCGGCGCAGCAGTTGTCGTGGCGGGAGATCGACACCTTCCGGTGGACCGCCGCACCAACGCGCAGGCGGGGTGCCCGTGGTTCAGCGTAGGATGAGGCCGTGAACCTGCCCGCTGGCTGTTGCTCGTCGTCCTCCTGGCCGTGGCCGGCATCCGCGCGCCGCTGCACGCGCAGCCACCGCCCGGACATCTCGTCATAATCGGCGGGGGGTCGCGTCCCGCCGTAATCATGCAGCTCATCGCGCGTCTGGCAGGCGGCGCCAAGGGCAAGATGCTCGTGTTTCCCCAGGCCAGCGCGCTTCCCGAGACCGGCCCTGTGCTGGCCGCGGAGTTCACGGCGCTGTGGCTTGGCCGGGTCGTCGTCATCGGCGCGACAGAGCTGGCAGACCATCGAGTCCGACAACGTCGTGACCAGCGCGGGCCTGGGCTTTCTCGACGACGTGATCATGGACCAGCACTTCGTGCGCCGTCGCCGTCACACCGTCTGATCAGCCTCGTGCTCGAACAGCCGGCGCTGCTCGGCGTCGCCGTGGACGAGGAGACGGCCACCTGGGTCAAGCCCGACCGCACCTTCGAGGTCGTGGGCAACGGGCCTGTGCTGGTCATACGACCGATCGCGTCGGCGCGTGGCCTCTGATCGCCATCGGTCAGTGCGTTATCGGCCGTACGCCTGTTGTCACCGACCCCCAGGGTAGACTGACACCCATGTGCAAATTGGGAACGACGCTCGTCCTGGCCCTCGTCTTGGCCGCGCCGACCGCGCGGGCGCTCACCGTACTGCCGGCCACGTTCGAAGAGCTGGTGCGGGAGTCCGCGTCGGTCGTGCACGGGCGCGTACGCGCCGTACACGCGGCGTGGACCGCCGACCGCCACACCATTCAGTCCACCATCACCCTCGACGTAATCGACGCCTTCAAGGGTACCGTCACCGACACCGCCACGTTCGTCGTGCCGGGCGGCGAGGCCGGCGGTCGTATCCTGGTCGTGCCGGGCGCGCCAGTCTTCAGGGAAGGCGACGAGGTAGTCGTGTTCCTCCGCGGACGCGCGCCCGCGATCCCGCAGCCTGTCGGGCTGTCGCTCGGGGTCTACCGCGTGTCGACTGCCCGGGTGTCTGGCGCGGCGATGGTCGTGCCCTCGCCCGTACACGAGTCTGCGACCCCGTCGGCCGTGGCGCGTGGCACCTCGGCCAGGAGGGTGCGTTCGCTCGAGACGTTTGCCGCCGACGTGCGAGCTGTGGGTGAGGCGCGATGATCCCTGGGTGGCGCCGCTGGCTCGTGGCCGTGCTGTGTGTGGCGCCGCTTGCCACGCCCGCGCACGCGTACTTGAAGTTCGGCGTGGAGGTGGGCGGACGCGTGGTGCCGGTGCGGTGGGCGCCCGGACCGATTCGCTACTTCGTGACCGAGCGCGAATTCAGCGGCATCACGCCGCAGGCATTCAGCGACGCCATCGGCCGCGCGACCGCCACGTGGAGCCGCACGGCGGTGTTGCCCGTGTCGTTCAGCGCGCAGGGGCTCACGCGCAGCCAGCCGTTCGAGACCGACGGCCGATCCACGTTCGGGTTCCTCGACCGGCCGGACGACGAGCGTATCCTCGGCGCGACCACGTTCCTGCTGGACGCCACCACCGGTCAGATCCTGGAATCTGACATTTACTTCAACACGCGCTTCCGGTGGTCCACGGCGTCGTCAGGTGAGCCGGGTGCCAGCGATCTGGAGTCCGTGGCGCTGCACGAACTCGGTCACCTGCTGGGACTCGGCCACTCGGCGATTGGTGAAACCGAAGTGAGCGGCGCGGGCCGTCGCGTGATCTCGAGTGGGTCCATCATGTTTCCGATCGCGATGCCGGCCGGCAGCGTCAGCGACCGCGTGCTGCAGGCCGACGACATCGCCGGTGTGCAGGAGCTCTACGATGCCGCTCCCGCTGGCTCGGTTGGGAGCATTCAGGGACGCGTGACCAAGAACGGAGGCGGGGTGTACGGCGCGCACGTCGTGGCGTTTCACCTCGATACCGGGGTCCTGGTCGGCGGCTATGCCCTGGGCGACGACGGCACGTTCGTGATCGGCGGCCTGTTGCCAGGGCCCTACGTGCTGCGGGTGGAACCGCTCGACGACGCTGATGTGGAGAGTTTCTTTGCGCCGGGACGGGTGGACATCAACTTCAGTGTCACGTACGCGCCGAAGGTGGTGGTCGTGCAGGCCGGTGGCAGCACCGCGGCAGTGGGGATCGAGGTGCGGCCGCGATGACTGCCGAGTGCCCCGGCCTGCGGATCGCCGCGTGCACGGTGTGGGTGGCCCTGGCGCTGCTGGTGACGCGCGCGGCATCGGCCCAGCCGCCGCCGGGCCCGAGCGGCCCCGCGTTTCGTCCGTGGCGGCCCGTCGTCAGCGTCGCCGGCGCGTGGACCGGCGCGCAGCACCTCGGTCGGGTCAGCGCCGAGACGCGACGCGCGGCGGTGGGTACGGCGACACCACCGGCCTTCACGCTGTTCACGACCGAGAGCACGCTTGGTGGTGCGCCGGCAGTGGAAGTGGCTCTTGCGCTGCCGCTCACCACACGATGGGCCGTGGCGGTGCGCGGCGGTGTGTCGACACCCACCCTCACGACCGCGATTTCTGCCGACGCCGAAGCGGCGCCAGACGTCGCAGTCACGGAAGAGGTGTCGGACTACACGGTGGACGTGTCGGTCACCTATCAGCTGGCGCGCCTCGGTGGACGACGCGCTCGGCCGTTTCTCGTGGCGGGTGGCGGCTACGTGCGCCAACTGCACGAAGACAACGTGCTCGTCGAGACCGGCCGCTCGTGGCACGGCGGGGCCGGGCTGCGCTGGTGGCTGCGGGGAGGCGACCGGGGCGCCAGCGCCGTGGGTGTTGTCGGCGAGGCGCGGTGGGTCTGGCGCACGGGCGGCATTGCGTTCACAGACGGCGCGCGGTCGCAGCCGGCGGCGAGCATCGGTCTGTTTGTGGGCTTCTGATCCCATGGCGGCTCTGGCGCTCGAAGCGGCCGGCGTGTCAAAGCGCTACGGCACCGTGGTGGCGCTGAACGAGGTGTCGCTCACGGTGGCGCACGGTGAGTGCGTGGCGCTGGTTGGCGAGAGCGGCTCGGGCAAGAGTACGCTGCTGCGCGTCTTCAACGCCTTGACGCGCATCGACAGCGGCCATGCGCGCACCGACGGCCAGGACCTGGCCGGGCTCGACCCGGTGGCACTGCGCCGCGCGGTGGGCTATGTGCCGCAAGACGGCGGCCTGCTACCGCACTGGACCGTGGCCCGGAACGCGGCGCTCGTGCCGGTGCTGACCGGGCGGCCTGACGCCGGCGCGCTGGCCGCGGCGGCGCTCGACAGCGTCGGCCTGCCCCCCGCGCAGTTTGGCGGGCGCTGGCCGCGCGAGCTGTCGGGCGGGCAGCGGCAACGCGTGGCCTTGGCCCGCGCGCTGGCGGCGAGTCCGCGTATCGTCCTGCTCGACGAGCCGTTTGGCGCGCTCGACGCGATCACGCGCGGCGATTTGCAGGATCTGTTCCTGGCGCTCAGACGCCGCACCGGCATGGCCGCGTTGCTCGTGACGCACGATCTGCACGAGGCCAGTCTGGTGGCCGACCGCGTGGCCGTGATGTACCGGGGCCGCGTGGAGCAGGTCGCCACTCCTGCCGCGCTCGTGGCCACGCCGGCCACGCGTTACGTGGCTGAGTTGCTGCGCCGCGCGCGGATCACAACCGGAGCCCGGGCGTGACGCGCCGCACCGGCCTTCGCCCGTGGACCTCCGCGCGTGGTACCCCGGTTGGCGCGCTGGCCTGCGGATGCGCGCTCGCGATGCTGCTGGCGAGCACGGCGACCGGTGCGCGACAAGTCCCGGCGCGGACCGATGCCGGCCGTCCGGTCGTGGTGGGCTCGAAGCCGTTCGGCGAGTCGTATCTGCTGGCGGAGCTGTTTGCGCAGATCCTTGAAGCACGGGGCCTGCCGGTGCGCCGCGCGTTTGGACTCGGCGGCACCGAGATCGTGTTCCCGGCGCTGCGGCAGGGCGCCATCGATGTGTTCCCTGAGTACACCGGCTCGGGTCTGCTCGTCATTCTGAAGGCGCCGCCGGTCCGCGACCCGGCCGCGGTGTTCGACACGGTGTCGCGCGAATTCGCCCGGCAGTACGACGTACGCTGGCTGGCGCCGCTCGGCTTCGAGAACACCTACGCGATGTCGGTGCGGACCGAGCTGGCGCAGCGCCTCGGTCTGCGCACCTTGAGCGACTTTGCGAAGGTGAGTGGCCAGATGCGCGCCGGCTTCACCGCCGATTTCATCGGCTTGCCCGACGGCCTGCCTGGTCTGCGCACCGCCTACGGCCTGGCGCCCAAGGCCGTGAGCGCGCTGGCGCCGGCCGTGAAGTACCAGGCGCTTGTGGCCGGCCAGGTCGACATCATCGACGCCTACTCGACCGACGGCCTGTTGGCGCGGTTTCCGC
>JANORI010000581.1:0-2208 GCA_031415235.1 Acidobacteriota bacterium
ATCACCATCAGCGACGAGGAAATCCGCCTGGCCCTGGCCGAGACGGTGAACGTGATCGTCGATGCCGTGCGGGTCGCGCTCGAGCGGACGCCGCCGGAGCTCTCGGCCGACATCGTCGATCGGGGCATCGTGCTGACGGGCGGCGGGTCGATGCTGCGCAACCTCGACAAGCGCCTGCGCGAGGAAACGGGGCTGCCCGTGACCAACGCCGAAGACCCCTTGTCATCCGTCGTGCTCGGTGCCGGCAAGATGCTGTCGAACTTCGACCTCCTCAGGAAGATCGCGATCGACTAGCCGGCAACAGTGTCGCCGGGCGGCTAGCATGGGCGGGGTCCCCGTCGCGCGGACTGAGCGCGATGGGGTGCCCTCGGGGCTAGCGGCTCGGGGCATTACCGACGGCCGACGACAGCTGCCCATGGCCCTTGCCGACATCCGCCAACGCCCCGGTCTCATCCTGGCTGGCGCCATCGCGCTGAATGTGGCCCTCATCTCGCTGCAGGTCACGACCGGGTCGGGCACCACGGTGTTCCACGCGGTCACGTTCGGCAGCTTCGCCGAAATACAGCGCGCGGCCACGGGCGTGGTCGGCACTGTTCGCGCCACTTGGCAGGGCTACTTCGCTTTGCGGCAGGTGCGCACCGACAACGAGGCGCTGCGCGCCCAGCTGGGGTCCCTGCAGGTGCAGCTGCAGGTGGAGCGCGCCCGTGCCGAGCGCGCCGACGCGTACCGCGACCTGTTGCAGTTTCGTGCTCGCGTGCCGCTGACGACGACGGGCGCAGAGGTGATTGGTGGCAGCGCCAGTCCGGAGTTCCGTACGGTCACCATCGACAAGGGCACGGGCGACGGATTGGCGCCGGACATGCCCGTCGTGGCGCCGGCCGGCATCGTCGGCCGCGTCACGCGCCCGGGCGGCCGCGCGGCGCTCGTGCAGCTCATCATCGATCGCAACGCCGCCGCCGGGGCGACTATCGAGCGCACGCGGGTGCAGGGCATCGTGGTCGGGCTCGGCGACGGGATGCTGCGGATGGAGTTCGTGGCCGCGACTGGCGACGTGGTGGCCGGCGATCTCGTAGTGACCTCGGGCATCGACGGCTTGTACCCCCGGGGCTTCGCCATCGGCACAGTGGAAAGGGTGGGCCGGGGTGACGGTGTGTACCACCAGATCGCCGTGCGCCCGTCGGTCGATTTCTTCCGCCTGGAAGATGTCCTCGTCGTGGTCTCCCCTCTGCCATCCTTGACCGAAGGCCGGCAGCCATGAGAGGGCTCTGGACAACCACTGCGCTGGCGGTGGCCGTCGTGGTGCAAACGACCCTGGCCGGATTCCTTGGCCAGGGTGCCATGGCGGTCGATCTCGTCCTGGTCGTCGTGGTCTACGTGGCGCTCACCTCCGGACCCGTGGCGGGACTGCTGGCCGGCACCGTCGGAGGGATCGTGCAAGACGCCCTGTCCTCCGGTATCCTCGGCATGGGGGGGCTCGCCAAGACCGTGGTCGGATTCCTGGCGGGTCGTTTCGGCACGCAGTTCATCGTGACGGCGACGGTCCCGCGGTTTCTGGTGTTTGCCGCCGCCAACGCGGTGCATGCCGGGTTGTTCATGGGCGCGTACACGGTGCTCGGACTGCGCACGTTCCCGAGTCCGTTTGCGGCGGTGGCGATGCAGTCGCTCGCCAGCGGCGTGCTCGGCGTGGTTGGATTTCAAGTGGCGGAGTGGCTGCCGCGCGTGATCGAGCGGCGGCGCGCCGGACGCGGGATGCGGGTGAAGCGATGATCGTCGAACTCGGAGAGCGGGCGTAGGGCGATGCAGGTTGGTGCGATGGGCGCTCAGGACGATCGCCGGCGGCTGCACGCCAGGATCGGTGCGTTGCGCGTCATGATTTCGGTCGCCTTTGCGCTACTGCTCGGCGGCTTCTGGTTCTTCCAGGTGTTCCAGCATGCCAAGTTCGAGGAGATGGCGGAGAACAACCATCAGCGCACCCTGGCGCTGCGCGCTCCGCGCGGCGTGATCTTCGACCGGCACGGTGAAGTGCTGGTCGAGAACCGAGCCTCGTTCAACATCTCGATCATGCGTGAGCACACGCGCGATCTCGATCACACCGTGCGGCTGCTGTCGACGGTCCTCGGCCTCGACGAAGCCGAGATGCGCAACACGGTCGCACGTCATCGCAAGGAGCCGTCGTACCGGCCCATCGTCGTGCTGCAGGACGCCACG
>JANORI010000582.1:0-2941 GCA_031415235.1 Acidobacteriota bacterium
CTCGTTCCAGAGCTATCCCGGTGATGCCCGCAACGCCACTGTGGATGGCACCATCCTGGCGGAAGACCCTTCGCTCCGCGTGAACTGGAACGTCAACAGCGCCACCTTCAGAGCGCTGACCGGCGTGGCGCTCACGCAGACGCAGGTGATCGTGCCACTCAACGAGCCAGGCACCGACTTCCTGGGGCGCCACAACCAGTTGGATCTCCGCCTCAAGCGGACGTTCCGCTTCGGCAGCTACTCGCTCGAACCGCAGTTCGACGCCTACAACACCCTCAATTCCGGCGTGGTGCTCACCCAGAACCAGACGTTCGGTACCGCGCTCGGCCGGCCGGTCACGATTCTGCAGGGGCGGCTGCTGCGCTTCGGGCTGCAGGCGCCCTGGTAGGGCAATCCGGACCGATCCTAGACGGCGCCGTTTACTCGGCGACGACCTTGTGCACCTGCGTGCCGATTCCGTCGATGGCGCACTGCGCCGTATCGCCCGCGCGCATCCAGCGGGGGTCGGCCCGCTCGATGTTGGTGCCCGCCGGACTGCCACCAGAGATGACGTCTCCCACGTTCAGCGTCAGGATGTTCGAGGCATACGACAGCAGCTCGTAGATGTTGTGGCTCATGCGGTTGGTGTTCGAGTCCTGCATGACCGTACCGCTCAGCGTGAACACATGCTTGGTGTTCATCGGGTCTTTCACGAACTCCTTGGGCACGATGAAGGGCCCGAGCGGTCCGAAGGTGTCGTGGTTCTTGCCGATGAGCCAATCGGAGCCACCCATCTTGCGGTCGCCCCGTCCGCCGCGGTCCGACACGTCGATCTGCACGGTGTAGCCGAAGATGAAGTCGGCCGCGCTGGCGACCGTCACGTACTTCGCGGGCTTGCCGATGACGACGTTGAACTCGCACTCGAAGTCGATGTTGGTGCGGCCGCGCGGCATCACGATGTCGTCGAACGCGCCGGTGATGACGGCGGGCGACTTCTGGAACAGATACGGGTTGTCGCGCGTGTCGCCCGCAGGGCGCTCCCAGATGCCTGGGACGCTCACGGCCTTCGACGCGGCCTCCGGCGCAGCGCCGGCGCGCTGCTGCTGTGCGGCGATGCCCGCCGTGTGCTCCACGTAGTTGCCGCCGGCGTTCAGCACGACCACTGGTTGCACGGGCGGCAGCACCTTCAGCGTGTCGAGCGCGTAGGCGTAGGCGGGCGCGGCCTTGGCGGTCGCCACGTCTTTGGCGATGGCCGCCAGCCGCCCTTTCCAATCGGCATCGTAGCGGGCGATGAGCTGCTTCATGTCGGCCGGGGCTGCGAGCTTCGGGGCCGAGGCGTTGGCCGCTTCGAAGGCCGCGTTTGCCGGCGCGATGTCGACAATCTGCGTGTCCTCGAGCACGAGGCCCAGAAACGGCGTGCCGCCCCGCGCGAAGGTGCCGAGCTTGAACGGCACGGCGGCACCGCCGCTTTGCGCGCCCGAGCCGGCGCCACAGCCGGCACTGACAAGAGCCACCGCCGCGACGAGGGCCGCAGCCACCACTCCAAACCTTGATGTCATCATGCTCATATTCCTCATCTGAGATGGCCGGGCGTGCCTGGGATGGGGCGCATCTTAAGGCGGTCGGCCCCGGAATTGCTAGATCCGAGGCGCGTCGTGTCAAGGCGCGTCGTGTCCCACCCGGAGCCTTCGGCCGTCTCGGCTAAAGGGTGCCTCGCGCGGCGCGAGTTTCAGTGTAGAATTCGGGGCTAGAGGTAGCCAATGACCTTGCAGACGCGGGCGGGTTTCGGGATGGGTCCAGGCCTTGCGGCCGGCGCGATCGTCGCATCGCTCTTGCTGGCATCGACGCCGCAAGCGCAGGGGCAGTCGGCTCCTGCGACCAAATCAGCGGTGACCTTCGCCAAAGACGTGGCTCCGGTCCTCCAGAAGAACTGCGAGGGCTGCCATCGCTCCGGCGAGGTTGGTCCGATGTCGCTGCGCACCTACGAGGAAGTGCGTCCGTGGGCGCGCTCGATCAAGGCCAAGGTCGTTGCGGGAGAAATGCCGCCCTATCGCTACGACAAGATCGGCATTCAGGCGCTCAAGGACGACCTGCGCTTGAGTGAGCACGACATCCAGACGATCGTGCGCTGGGTCGACGGCGGCGCACCGCCAGGCAACATCGCCGACATGCCCGCCCCGAGGCAGTTCTCCGATAGCGACAAATGGTCCTATGCCGAACGGTTCGGGCCGCCCGACGTGATTGTGCCGACCAAGCCCTACGATCTGCCGGCACAGGGCCAGGACCGGTGGTGGCGCCCGATCGTGCCGATCGCAGGCGTGTTCGAAGACCGGTGCATCAAAGCCATGGCGGTCAAGCCGTCGAGGAAGGGTCGCGCCGCGGCGCATCACGCCAACAGCGACCTGATGGTGCCCGACGAAAAGAGCGGACAGTACGTCACGCTGGAGCGCGTCTCTGAATACGCCTCGGGCAAGACGGGCGAGATCGTGCCGCCCGATGGCTGCCGAACGTTGCCGGCCAACTCGATGATCCGGTGGGACGTGCACTACTGGCCGTACGGGGAAGCCGTCCAGGACGACGTCGTCGAGCTGGCCTTCTGGCTCTATCCCAAAGACCACAAGGCGAAGTACAAGCAGGACTTGAAGCTGTACACCTTGCTGATGAAGGGCGGCGAGCTGGAAGTGCCGCCGCACAGCACGGCCATGACCCAGGGGTTCCACACGTTCAAGACCCCCGTGCGGATCGATAGCTTCCAGCCCCACGGTCACGCGCGGCTGGTCGGGATGACCGCCGAGATCCTGTATCCCGACACGGGCAAGCTGGAGATGGTCAGTTCGGTCTCCAACTGGACAAACGCCTGGCACACCAGCCATGTCTACGAAGACGACGCGGCGCCGTTACTGCCCGTGGGCGCGGTGCTCGTGCTCACCGGCTACTACGACAACACCGCGAAGAACAAAGG
>JANORI010000583.1:0-4881 GCA_031415235.1 Acidobacteriota bacterium
CGAACGAACCAAGGTCCGCCGAACCTGAGGACCGCCCCGCCATGAGCAGGTATCCGTCGGCCGTGGCGGACGCGCCCCACGAGAGCGACACTGATGACGCGGCCGTCGTGAACGTCAGGAGGCCTGGGGCGGGCGGCGCAGTGAAGCAGCCCACCTGGAGCGCCACTTCATTTGACGGCGGGCTCGGCCCGTCGCCGTTACGCGCGACGACCGTGAGGTAGTAGAGGCCGTTGGCGGCGGTGGTGGTGTAGCTGGTCACGCCGCGGAACAGCGCCGACCCCAGATTGGTCGCGCCCGGCGCCGTGCCCGCAAACAGGGTGTAGCTCGATGGCGCACTGCCGGTCGCCGCCCGCGCCCACGCCAGGTCCACGCGGTTGCCGGTAGCGAGCGCCGTGAGGGTCGGCGCATCGGGAGGCGTGCCGGGCAGCGCCGGATAGTACTCAACGGTGCCGTCGTTGTCGGGCAGGTGCACGAGGCCCTGATCGTCGGCAAACACCGCCGACCACCGCGTCTGCCGCGCAGTCGGCGTGGCCGCATCGACGTCGTACTCGAGGCCCGCATAGAGGCGGCCAGCGACAAACGCGGCGCTCGACGGCACCACGCCGCCCGTGGGGCCGAACTGGGTGAGCACCGTGTCGGGGATACTGGCCGCACCAACCAGCGGCGCACCAAACGTCACGCCGGCCACAAACGTCTGCGCGCCGTCGGTGGCCAGCCCGTAGACGCGCGTGTCGCCGAGCACGAACATCTCGGGCTGCACGAGCGCGCCGGTCGCCGCGTCAACGGCAGCGAACCCGGGCCGGTACTGCGAACCCACCGTCGTGAAGTCTCCGCCCAGGTAGACCGTGCGGCCGACCGCGAGCATCGACCGCAGGAGCGGGCCGGGGTCAAGGCGGTCAAGCACCGGCGCCCAGGCGTTGAGCGCGCCATCGGTGCCCACTGCCGCCAGGGCGCGGCGGCTGGTGGAGGCGATCGTGAGACCCGAGATCGTCTCGAACTCGCCGCCGAGGTACACGAGTCCGCCAATGATCGACATGGCGGTAACCGTGCCGGGCAGCCCGCCCGCGCGAGACACGACGATCCGCCACGTCTGATCCACATCGGCCGTCGTCAGGTCGGCGCGCCGGACCTCGCCGGAGGTGGCGCTGGCGAAGTACAGGTGCACGCCATCGGCGGCCAGCGCCGAGACCGGCGAGGGCTGGTGCAGCAACACGCGCCCGGCGTCGTTGGGATTCCACGGGGTCGCCAGGCCGGTCGCGCGGTCGATGGCCGCGACGTAGCGACGCGTCACCAGATTGGAGCCGCTCGGACGGGTCATCAGCAGGCCGCCCGTGGAGTGCTCGAGCGGGCTGACCAGGAAAGGCGCCGGGTCCCAGCTCTCGAGCGCGCCGGTCACAGCCGACAGCGCGCCGACGCCCCCGCGATCGCTGCCGCCCATGCGCTCGAAGTCGCCGCTCACGAACAGACGCTGCCCGTCGGTGGCCAACTGCGTGAGCGCGGGCACATACAGTGCGCCGGACGGATCTGGGACGCGCAGCGTGAGGGCCGCGGGCGTCCACGTGGGGTCGATCGCGCCGGTGGATGCCAGCACGGCAGCAGGCTGGGCCACCGGCTGGTTATTCACCACCGACGTGGCCAGAAACACGCGCGCGCCCACGACCTCGAGATCGATCAGATTCGGCGCCACCGGCGCCGTCCATCCCGTTTTGGCTGCGAGGGTCGTGAGGTCGTAGGCCTCGAGCGTGCTGACCGGCGCGGGCCGCGAGCGATACAGCGTCTGATCGCGAATCCACGTGCGCACGCCGGTGTTCTCGTCGGCGAGGAAGGTCAGGCTCTGCGTGAGCGCCAGCGCGGTCGGCGTGACAGCGCCGAGCGTGTAGGCGCCGGCATTGGATCCGCGCACGCGCGCGATCACCCGCGTGGACGAGCCGCCCAGAAATCCGATCTCGGTGATGTTGTCGTAGAACTGATACGCGACTCGCGCGCCGGTCGCGGAGTCGAAGGCCGCCACCTGCGCTCGCAAAGACCCGAAGAACGGCCCAATCACCGAGTTCGATGCCAGCACGACACTGCCGACGCGCACCGGCAGCCCAATTGTGAGGTCGCTCGGATTCGAGGGATCGATACCGGGCGCGGCAAACTGCCGATCCCAGAGACAATCGTCGCCCACCCGGATGATGGTGGTGTCGGCGGGCGGCACGAACGCGCCGTTGGCATCCGCCCACCCGTCGCCGGCGCGCACCGTCACCAGCAGGCCGCCGCGGCCATCGGGCGTGGCGGTCAGCGCGCGCGTCGTCGTGGACCGCGCGCACTGCGCACGCACCTGGCCCGTGGTCTGGTCGTAGAACTGGTCTTCGCTCGAGGAGGGCGAGAAGAGCTGCGTGAACGACCCGCCCACGTAGACGAGACCGCCCTTCACGAGCGCCGTCGTGGCGCCGCCGCTCAGGCGCCACGCTGGCGCGGGCGCAACATCGGCGCGCACGCCGCCAGTCGACAGGGCCACCGCCAGGGCCACCGCCACGACCGCGGTGCGCGCACGACGACGAGCCTCAGACTTCCTCACTCCACCCTTGTACCACGGCTGTCGACGGCACCACACGGGTGAACTGGCCGCGTTGCATCAGCTCGCGCCCCTTGCCGCCGCGGCCGGTCACCTCGTACTTCGCGCTGCTCACGGTCTGCTCCGCGCCGCGCGAGGTCTCGACGAGCAGCAGA
Organism: Acidobacteriota bacterium; assembly: GCA_031415235.1. Taxonomy (GTDB): domain Bacteria; phylum Acidobacteriota; class Vicinamibacteria; order Vicinamibacterales; family UBA2999; genus CADEFD01. Next base: position 2,716 of record JANORI010000583.1, read on the forward strand.
TCGCGGTCGCCCTTCGACGCCACGAATCCGAGCACCCGGTCGTCGTCGGCCACTTTCAGCAGGATCACGCCCTTGCCGGGCCCAGCCAGGAAGTTCACCTCGCCGACCGGGCACAAGATTGCGCGCGCCTCGCGGGTGACGGCGATCACAGTTTCGTCGCCCGTGGTCACGCTGACGCCGACGACCTCGGCACCGTCGGCCGGCCGGGCATACTTGCGGCCCGCCCGCGTGCTCGGTTCGGCCACGCTGGCCAGCGAGAAGCGCAGACTGTAGCCATCGGTCGTGACCGCCAGGGCATGCACCGGCGGCACCACGACCTCTGCATCTGCGACCGGCGGCTCGTCGCTGCCGGCGGCGACTCGACCGATGTCGCCAATCGCGCGCGGGTCGAGGCTGAAGGCCGCCACCACCCGCTCGTTGTCCTTGAACTTGAAAAGACTCTGAACGGGTTCGCCGTAACCGGTCGATGCCGGCACGTCGGCGATGCGCGCCGTGTAGGCCGCGCCGAAGTTCGTGAAGAACACCACGGTAGACCGGGTGCTTCCGGCCATGGCGGCCAGCACCGCATCGCCTTCGCGAAGACGCGTCGTGGAAAGATCCTTGACGTCTTTTTGCCGTTTCACCCAGCCGTCGCGCGACACGATGACGACGTTGTCTTCGTCGACGATGAAGGCGTCGGGCGCGTACTCCGTCTCGTCGGCCTGCTCGATGGCCGTCCGGCGGGCATCGCCGTAGGTCTTCTGGATCAGCTCGAGCTCCTCGCGCACGAGCCGCCACCGGGCGGCGTCGTCAGCCAGCAGCGCGCTGATCTCCCGGGTGCGGCGGCGTTTGTCTTTCAGCTCGTTCTGAATGACGAGAATCTCGAGACGCGCCAGGCGGTATAGCTTCAGCTCGAGAATCGCATCGGTCTGCAGCGCATCGAGTGAGAACTGCCGCATGATCTGCACGGCCGCATCGGCCTTGCCGTCGGACTTCCGGATGAGGCGGATGATCTCGTCGAGGGCGTCGAAGACCTTCTCGAAGCCCTCCAGGATGTGGATGCGCTTCTGCAGTTGCTGCAGCTCGTGATCGAGCCGGCTCGTGACGACTTCCAACCGAAAGTGCAGGAAGTGCCAGAGCATCTGCTTCAGGTCGAGCCGCTCGGGCCGGCCCGCTTCGGCGTTCTCGGTGGGCACGAGGCACGTGAGGTTCACGGCGAAGTTGGTCTGCAGCGGCGTGTGCTTGAACAGGTAGGCCATGACCATCTTCTCGTCGGCGTCGCGCTTCATCTCGATGCTGATGCGTACGTCGTCGGTCGAGAGATCCTTCACGTCGAGCAGTTGCGGCAGCTTGCGCGCGAGCACGACGTCGCCGATGCGCTCCACCAGCACCGACTTGTCGACCATGTAGGGCACGCTGGTGATGTAGATGGTCTTCTCGGTGCGGCCAACCGGACCGGCCTCCCACGTGGCCCGCAGACGAATGCCGCCGCTACCCGTGCGGTAGATCTCCCCGAGTTCGTCGCGCGAGTTCAGGATCTGGCCGCCGGTGGGAAAATCCGGCCCCTTCACCCAGCGGCACAATTGCGCCACCGACAGATCCGGGTTGTCGAGCAGCTTGATGAGCGCCTGGCACACCTCGGTGAGATTGTGCGGCGGGATATTCGTGGCCATGCCCACCGCAATGCCGGTGGCGCCGTTCACGAGCAGATTCGGGATGCGCGACGGCAGCACGACTGGCTCGGTCTTGGTGCCGTCGTAGTTGGGACGGAACGGCACCGTCTCCTGCTCGATCTCCTGCAGGATCTCGTCCGAGATGCGCGCGAGGCGGCACTCGGTGTAGCGCATCGCCGCGGCGCGGTCGCCGTCGAGCGAGCCGAAGTTGCCCGAGCCGTCCACGAGCGGATAGCGCAGCGAGAAGGGCTGCGCCATGCGCACGAGCGTCTCGTACAGCGCCGAGTCGCCGTGCGGGTGGTAGCTGCCCATCACGTCGCCCACCACCTTCGCGCACTTGCGGTGCTTGGTGTCGGCGGTGAGGTTCTGCTGCCACATCGTGAAGAGGATGCGGCGCTGCACGGGCTTGAGGCCGTCGCGGACGTCGGGCAGGGCGCGCGAGGTGATGACCGAGAGGGCGTAGTTGAGGTAGCGGCGGCGGGCCTCGGCGGCCAGCGAGGTGTCGTCCTCGCCG
>JANORI010000584.1:0-4382 GCA_031415235.1 Acidobacteriota bacterium
CCCCGTGTTCATGAACGTGAGCGTGATCGTGCTCTTCGTCATGCCCATGATCACGATGCGCACCTACTCGGAAGAGAAGCGCTCGGGCACGATGGAGCTGCTGCTCACCTCGCCGCTCACCGATCTGCAGATCATCCTCGGGAAGTTCTTCGGCGCCTTCGGTCTCTACGCCGTGATGCTGGCCGTCACGATGATCCACATGAGCCTGCTCTTCTACTACGGCTCGCCGGAATGGAAACCGGTAGCCACGGGCTACCTCGGGCTGCTGCTGATGGGCGGGTGCTTCATCTCGGCGGGTCTGCTCATCTCGAGCCTGACCAAGAACCAGATCGTGGCCGGCATGGTCACCTTCGCCGTGTTCCTGATGCTCTGGGTGATCAACTGGATCGGTCAGTCGCTCGGGCCCACGGGACAGGCGGTCGTGACTCATCTGTCGATTACCGACCACCTCGACGACTTTGCGAGGGGCATCATCGACACCAAGCATCTCGTGTATTACCTGAGCTTCATCGTGTTCGGGCTCTTCCTCACGGCCAGGTCCGTGGACAGCGAACGGTGGCGGGGTTGATGGCGACGAAGATCTCGACTGTGCTCGGATGGCTCGGCACGGCCCTGGTGGTCGTGTCCCTCGTCATCAAGTTCACCAAGCCCGAATGGGGCGACTACCAGCAGTACGCGGCGCTGGCAGGTCTTGCCAGCATCCTGCTCTACCTGGTGATGCAGTGGCGCGAGTCGGCCACCGGCCCCAACGCGCGCCAGACGCGCCTGGGTACCCAGTCCATCGTGGGCATCCTGGCCGTGCTGGCAATTCTCGTGGCACTCAACTACCTGGGCGTGCGACAGAACAAGCGCTGGGATCTCACGGCCAATCAGGTCTTCAGCCTGTCGGAGCAGACACTCAAGGTGCTGCGCGGACTCGATGCGCCGGCGGTCATTACGGTGTTCGATCAGGCGCAGGGCTTCGACCGATTCCGCGATCGGCTCGAAGAATACACCTACCAGACCAAGCAACTCACGGTCGAGTACGTGGACATCGATCGTCAGCCGGCGCGCGCGCGCGAAGCCAACATCACGACGATGGGCACGATGGTGCTGGCGTACAAGGGCCGCACCGAGCGCATCGCCGCACCCGAGGAACAGGACATCGCCAACGCGCTCATCAAGGCCACGACCGGCCAGGAGCGCAAGGTGTACTTCACCCAGGGCCACGGCGAGAAAGACCCGGCCAGCAGCGAGCGCGAGGGCTACAGCGCCGCCGCCGAAGCGCTCAAGGCCGACAACTACGGCTTCGAGAAGCTCGTGCTGGCGCAGACCTCGGCCGTGCCCGACGGCGCAAGCGCGGTCGTCGTTGCCGGCCCCCGCACCGACTTCTTCCCTGCCGAGGTTGACGCCCTCGAGAAGTACCTCGCCGTGGGCGGCAAGCTGCTCGTGATGCTCGACCCAGGGCAGAAGAAGGGCGACGCGCTGCTGCCGAATCTTGCGGGGCTGGCGGCGGAGTGGGGCGTGGCGGTTGGCGACGACGTCGTCGTCGACGCCTCGGGCGTGGGCCAGATGTTCGGCGCAGACGCCTCGGTGCCGGTGGCAGCAAGCTACCCGGCCCACCCGATCAACGAGCGGTTCAACCTGATGACGGCCTATCCGCTGTCACGCTCGGTATCGGCGGTCACTCCCCCGGTAGAGGGCCGCACGCCGCAGCCATTCATCGAGACGAGCCCGCAGAGCTGGGCGGAGTCGAACCTCGAAGGCCTGCTCGCCGGCCAGCAGGTGTCGCTCGACCCGGCCGCCGGCGACAGGCCCGGCCCGATCGTCCTGGCGATGGCGGTGTCGGCAGCCGCGACCGACGCGCCCAAGCCTGCGGAGCCGGCCGGCGGCGCCCAGACGCCTCCGGCGCCGGAAACCCGTGTGGTCGTGATGGGCGACTCCGACTTTGCCGCCAACTTCGGCCTCGGGATCCAGGGCAACAAGGATCTCTTCATGAACGCGATGGGCTGGCTGTCGCAGCAGGAAGGGCTGATCGCGGTCCGCGCGCGCGCGCCCGAGGATCGGCGGCTCTCGATGACGTCCGACCAGGTGCAGATGATCGCCATCCTATCGATCTTCCTGATCCCGGCGGCGATCTTCGGCCTGGGCGTCTACATCTGGTGGCGGAGGCGGTAGCACATGCGCGGAGCCTGGTCGACGCTGGCACTGGTGGCTGTGGCCGTGGGCCTTGGCGCCTACATCTACTTCGTCGATTCCAAGAAGTCTGATACCGAGGTCAAGGAAAAGGTGTTTGCCGTCGAGGCCGACGCCGTCGAAGAACTGCGGGTCGTCTCCAAGGGCGACACCTCGGTGTTGAAGAAGACCGACGGCACCTGGAAGCTCGTGGAGCCGCTGGCCACCGAGGCCGACAACAGCGAGGTCACCGCGCTCGTCAGCAGCCTGACCTCGCTCGAGCTCAATCGCGAGGTCGATCCCAAGGCGTCCGACCTGGCCCAGTACGGACTGGCGGCGCCGAAGACCGATATCACGTTCACGGCGAACAGCGGGGCAACCGGCCGTATCCGTCTCGGCGATCAGACTCCCACGGGCACCGATCTCTATGCGGTGAGGGGCGAAGACCCGCGGGTGTTTCTCGTGTCCACGATCGCCGAGACGAACTTCGTGCGATCGACGTTCGACCTGCGCGACAAGCGGGTGCTCCGCTTCGAGCGCGACAAGGCCGACGGTCTCGAGATCGCGACCGCTGGCGGCACGTTCGCGCTGACCAGGGCCGACTCGGAGTGGCGCGTGGCCGCGCCGGCGGCGGCCCGGGGCGACTACGGCGCCATCGAGGGACTACTCACGCGGCTCTCGACCACGATGATGTCGGGCATCGAGGCCACCGATGTCTCGGCGTTGGCGAAGTACGGCCTCGAGGCTCCCACCGCCACCGTGACCGTCAAGGCAGGCTCCGCTACGGCTACGCTGGCGGTAGGCACGAGCGCCGACGGCAAAGCCTTCGCGCGCGACTTGGCCAGGCCGATGGTGTTCGCCATCGACGCCGCGTTTGCCACCGAGGTGCAGAAGGGGGCCAGCGAGTATCGCAAGAAGGAGTTGTTCGACCTGCGCGCGTTCTCGGCTCAACAGATCGTGCTCATGCGAGGCGCCGACACCATCACCTTCCAGAAGAAGACCGGCACGGGCGAGAACGCCGGCGATACGTGGACCGCGTCGGGACCGGGTGGGGCCGCCGCGCGCGAGATCAAGGCTGGCCTGATGGAAGAGGCCGTGACCAAGCTCGTCGGACTGCGCGCAGCCACCTTCGTACCCTCTGCGCCCGCGACGGGCTCGACGCCGGTCATGAAGGTGAGCACGCAGTTTGACGACAACAGGAAGGAAGACGTGAGCTGCGCCCGCGCGGGCGCCGACGTCTTCGCCGTGCGTCCGGATGAAGCCGGCGCGGCGCGCCTCGACGTGGCAGCCGTGGAAGAGACGCTGAAGGCGTTTGATGCGGCGTTGGCGCCGCCGGCGCCACCTGCACCGGCGACGCCCCCAGCCACGCCAGCGACGCCCGAGAAGAAACCGTGAACCACCGAGGTCTCCGCGCAGCCGCGCTCGGAGTCCTCTTGGTGTCGGGTTGCGCGGTGAAGCCGCCCGCGAGGGTGTCATCGCTGCCGCCCCCTGCGGCACCAGCCCTCTCATCCACTGAGACCCGCCTCGAGCGCTTGGCCACGGTCGTGGACGGCGTGCTCTCCGAGCGCGCGTTCGACCGTGCCACCACAGCCTTTGTCGCGAGGTCCCTCGCCACGGGTGAGACGCTGTATCGCCGCAACGGACGTGCGTGGCTCGTGCCGGCATCGACGATGAAGGTGATCACCGCCGTGGCGGCGGCCGCGCGTCTCGGCTGGGGTTTCCGCTTCGAGACGCGCCTGGTCGCCATGGGCCCGGTCGTCAACGGCACGCTCGCAGGGGATCTGGTCGTCGTCGGCTCCGGCGATCCCACGATCAACCCCCGCCACCCGGGTCGCGCAGCGGCGTTTGACGATTGGGCGCGCGCGCTCAGCGCACAAGGCATCCGCCACATCTCCGGGCACGTCGTGGGGGACGACTCGGCGATGGAGCAGCCAGGGTGGGGCATCGGCTGGGCGTGGGACGATCTTGCCGTGGGCTACGGCGCGGCCTACGGCGCGCTGCAGTTCAACGACAACGAAGCCGAGGTCACGGTGGGCCCCGGCGCCACGCCGGGTGCCCCGCCGGTCGTCTACGTGTCGCCGTCCAACCACGGACTGTTCCTCGATGTGCAGGCGCTCACGGCTGCCGCAGACGCCGAGGCCTCGCTGGCGATGTCGCGGGTGCCCGGCACGCGCTTCCTCGACGTGACGGGCCGCGTGCCCCTCGGCGCGGTGCCGGCGTCCGACATG
>JANORI010000585.1:0-2138 GCA_031415235.1 Acidobacteriota bacterium
GGCAGCGACACGCTCACACTGAGCGACCTGCGTAGTCTCACCACCTCGGACGTGTTCCTCACGAACCTGCCGGCGCTGTTCTACCGCCTGCTCAAGAGCGACACCAATACCCGCACGCTGGCCAATCCCCAGCTGCGGGTATTGGTGTCGCTCTTGAGCAGGCGGTAGAACAGCGCCGGCAGGTTCGTGAGGAACACGTCCGAGGTGGTGAGACTACGCAGGTCGCTCAGTGTGAGCGTGTCGCTGCCAATGGACACCTGCCCGTCGAGCCCCGGGGGCGTCGAGTTCGGCGAGACCAGTTGCAGCCCGTAGTCGAGCAGCTTGGTGCGGTCCACCTCGAGCACTTCGACGTCAATCACCACCTCGGGCCGCGCCTTGTCGATGGCCTGGATGATTCGCCCGGCCGCGGCCACGCGTTCCGGCGTGTCCTTGATGGTGATGGCGTTGGTGGCGGCCACGGGCGCCAGCCGGCGCGCGTCGACCACGATGCGCAGCACATCCACGGTTTCCTTCAGGTCGGCGTTGCTGAGGAAGAACGTGCGCACGATCTCTTCCTCGTACTCGCGGCGCTTGGCCGCCGTGTCGGGAATGACGGCGATGGTGCGCGGCGCGGTGACGCGCCAGAAGCTGCGCGTCACGCTGCTGACCGCGTTCAGCGCCTCGGCCAGGGGCGCCTTGCGCAGGTCGACGCTCACGGACGCATCCCGGAATGCCGGGTCGAACATGACGCTCAGGTTCGCGAACTTCCCGATCGCCGTGAAGATGTCCCGCGCGCTGGCCTCACGGAAAATGAGCGAGTCGGGCAGCGTCACGTCAGCGGGCACGTCGGCACCAGGCATCGGCGCAGCCAGGCTGTCCTTGATGAGCGCTTCGAGTGTGGTCTTGCCGCCGCGGTCAAGAGCCACCTGAGTGCGCAGCTGCGCGCGCAGCGTGCGCAGCTCGTTCTGGATGTCGCCGCTCGAGGGATTCAGCTCAGCGGCCAGCTGATACTCGATCAGCGCTTCTTCCGTGTGACCGGTCGCGGCATGCCGGCGGGCGCGCGCGAAGTGGTCCTGCGAGGCCCGTAGCTTGGCGCGATCGAGCGCGAGGCGCACACTCCGGTCGTTGGGTTTGGCGCGGGCCGCCTTGGTGTACTGGGCGACGGCCAGGTCGTAGTCCTGCTGTTGCTCAGCCATCTGCGCCTGGGCCAGCGTGCTGGTCGAGGCGCACGACGAGGCCAGCAGCGCGGCGAGCAGGGCACCGGCAAGGCAAAGGCGGCGACGGCGGCTAGCGGCCATGGGTGATGACATCGACGCCCTTCGGGACGCGGAACGCGAACAGTGTATCGGGCGGGCGCTGGTTTTCCTTCAGATTCGAAAACGCGAACGTTGACCGGCCACCCTGTCGATCCAGCGCGACCAGGTGGCGGATCTGATAGGTCGTGGGGTCTACCGCAACGGCCAACCACTCGAAATCGGGGTCGGGCCGTTTGGCCACCAGCTTCAAGCCGACCAGTCCGGTGGCCGCGCCGGGCACGTCCATGGCCGAGGCGTCGAAATCGCGCACCAGATTGGCCTGACCGGTGAGAAAGAGCGCCGGCGTGGTGTCGGCGCCCGTCGGGGCGGGACTGACCATGACCTGCTTGTCAGCGGGGAAGTACGCATAGATCGTGGCCCCGTCCGACACGAATTCCTTGCGTTCGGGCGCCACGTAGAGCCAGCGCATCCGGCCGGGCCGCTTGATGACGACCGTGCCCCGCTCGGTGGACTTGGTGCGCAGCACGCCGCCTTCGTAGGTCTGCGTGAAGGCGCCCTCGAAATCGCGCACCGCGTCGTATCGAGCCTGCACCCGGCGAGCAAGCTCGCCGGGGCCCAGGGCGGCCGGCGCCGGCTGGGCGCCACTCGTGCTGGACATCCCAACCAGCACCAGCGCGAGCAGGTGCCTCGGTGAGCAGTGACGGGTAGTCACACCTTCAGTATACGGGGTTGTGAGCAACAGGGGTGGGTGATGGTGGACGGCAGGAGGATCGAACTCCTGACCTCCGCGTTGCGAACGCGGCGCTCTCCCAGCTGAGCTAGTCGCCCCTTTTGACGTTAACCTGTTTACTTTATCAAAGTTACAACCGAAATGGGAGGCAACGGATGAGCTTTTTCCTTTAT
>JANORI010000586.1:0-5124 GCA_031415235.1 Acidobacteriota bacterium
GGCGTCCGAATGCCCGTCGAGCCCGAGATCGAAAGGAATGCGCACGCCACCGAGCACCAGCGCGCGCCCAGGCACGAGCCGGTGCAAGTCATACCCGGTGCCAATGCGCAGCACGGCGGCGCGGCCTGCGTCAGGCCCGCGAGCGGCCATCAGGTCTTCGAGCGTCGTGATCTTGCAGTTGGACGACTCTCCGGCGACGAGTTGCACAGCGCCGCCGGTGCGTTCCACGAGACCGGCTTCGTCGGTCACGCCTTGGTCTCCAGCAGAGGCCAGCGCCCGGGCCAGCACGTCGCGTCGAAACGCCTGTGGCGTCTGCGCAAGGTAGACCTCCGCACGCGGCAGGGTGGACCGCACCCAGGTGTGTCCGTCACGGACCTGTCCGATCTTGACGGTGTCGGTTGCGGCAACGGCGGGAATGGCCGCGCCACTGCCGACGGCCGCCGCGATCATCCGGCTCACGAGGTCGGCGCTGGCGAATGGCCGCGCGGCATCGTGGACGAGCACGACCTCCGCCGTCGGATTCACCGCGGCGAACGCCCGCGCCACCGAGTCCTGACGGCGCGGGCCTCCCGCCACGGCCTTGACGGGACACGGCCACGACGCCATCACGCAAGCCGGCGCGGGATTGGCGTGCCTCTCCGGCAACGCCACGACGACCTCGTGGACTTCAGGGTGCGTGGCCAGTGCGGCGAGGCTCCACTCGAGAATGGATCGTCCGCTCACCTCCAGGAACTGCTTGGGACGACCGGCGCCGAGCCTCGTGCCGAGACCTCCGGCGGCGAGAATCGCGCTGACAATCGGTGGCCGGCTCATGCCGCCCACCGCGCGCGTTCGGCACCGCCGCACGAGGCCGCAATTCGTCGGGCGGTCGCATCGAGCACCCGCGTGAGGGCCTGCGACGCAATCGCCACCGGCGCGTAGATCACCACGAGCACCTCACGCGTCGCCGTCGTGACCATGGCGCGCGACGAATCCGACGTCGGATTCCCGAATGGCCCACGGTCATCGGCCACCGTGACGCGTCCGGCCACGTGCACCTGGTCCTTGCGGATGCCGTCACGCGGAGAATTCTACCTTGACTGCGTCGGCACACTTTGCCGTGCCTGTAGACTAGACGCCATGCTCGATTTCCTCCTGCACGTCGATGAACGTCTCGTCGCCATCGCCAACGCCGCCGGCCCGTGGGCCTACGCGGTGCTGTTTGCGATCATCTTTGCCGAGACCGGATTCGTCGTCACGCCCTTCCTGCCCGGTGACTCGTTGCACTTTGCCGCCGGCGCGTTGGCCGCCACAGGGCTCTTCGACATGTGGGTGCTGGTGCCGACGCTGATCCTGGCCGCGATCACCGGCAATACCGTCAACTACTCGATCGGGGCCCGCGTGGCCCACCGCTTCCTCGGCGACGACGCCCGGCCCGCCACGGGATCATTGTCCCGGTTCGTGAAGCCGGCGCACGTGCGCGAGGCCCACGCGTTCTTCGTGAAACACGGCGGCAAGGCCGTGATGCTTGCCCAGTTCATGCCCATCGTACGCACCTTCCTTCCTTTCGTGGCCGGCGGCGCGGGGATGCCCTACCGCGCGTTTATCGCCTATAACGCGGCCGGGGCGGTCGCGTGGGTGGGTCTCTGCACTGGAGCCGGCTACCTGTTCGGCAACATCCCGGTCGTGAAGGACAACTTCGAGCTGGTGGTGCTGGGCATCGTCGGCGTCTCGGTTCTGCCGATCGTGATCGAAGTGCTGAAGATGCGCGGCCGCTCGACGATCACGGGGCGCTAGTCGCCACGACTCGTTGGCGCTCGGTCGCACCGCCTGCCGCGGCCTCCACATCCGGGACCTCGCGCACGACCTCCCGTACGCGGGCGGCCAGCGCGCGCACCACGTCGGGCGTCGGTTCCGTCTCGGCCGCCATCGCGATGGGCGCATGCACGATCAGGCGCACGTCGCCGGGCCGGGTCGTGAGCTCCCCTTTGCGCATCACGTGCCGGCTCCCCACCACCGAGAGCGGCACGATCGCAATGCCGGTCTGCACGGCCGGGAAGAAGCTGCCAGCCTTGAAGGGCGCCACCAACCCTCCGCGGCTTCGCGTGCCCTCGGGAAACACGATCAGCGACAGGCCGCGCGATGGCAGCGACGTCGCCCACGCGAGAATGCCATGCCGGTCTGGGCGTTGGCGATCCACGAGCATGTGCCCCGAGCGCCGCAGGTGCCAGCCCAAGATCGGAAAGCGGCCCAGCGACGCCTTGGCGATGATGCGCAGTTGAAACGGCACCGACGCAAACACCACCGGGATATCGTAGATACTCTGGTGATTGGCCACGAACACGTAAGTAGCGCCCGGCGTCAGGCGGTCGAGACCCTCGACGGAGACGCGTACGCCCGTCGTCGCGAGGATCAGCCACGACCACCACTGAGCGCACCGGTGCGCGAAGTGGCCGTGCCCACCAAGCAACGTCGACGCGATCGACATCGTACCGAGCACGATGGTGTACACGGCAATGGCTGGAATCAGCCACAACACGGTGCGAAGCAGATGGAACGACGGCACGAGGTTCACCCGATCAGCAGGTCGAGTGCTTCGCCCACATGACGCACGCCCTCGAGTGCAATCCCCGCCTCGTCGGCGCTCCGGCGGCTGTCGTCGTCGAGATTCGCGGCGGGCAGGACCACGCGTGTGAAGCCCATCTGGCGTGCCTCTCGCAGACGTAGCGGCGCCTGGGGCACCCCACGCACCTCCCCGCCGAGTCCCACTTCTCCGAACACGGCGGTGCTCTGCGGAATCGGGCGATTGCGCACACTGGACGACAAGGCCGCCAGTACCGCCAGGTCGGCAGCCGGTTCGTCGATGCTCATGCCGCCGGCAATGTTCACGTAGACATCCTCGCCGACCAGAACCAGCCCGGCGCGCTTCTCGAGCACTGCCAGCAGCAGTGACACTCGACCGGTATCGATGCCGACCGCCATGCGCCGCGCAGTGCCATAGGTCGCCGTGCTGACCAGGGCCTGCACCTCGACCAGCAGCGGACGCGAGCCCTCGACGCAGCACAGCACCGCCGAGCCCGGCGTGGCCGTGGAGCGTTCGGCCAGGAACATCTGCGACGGGTTCGGCACGGCCTTCAGACCACCGCCGGTCATCTCGAACACGCCCAGCTCGCTCACCGCCCCAAAGCGGTTCTTGATGGCCCGCACGACGCGGTGCGAGTGATGGCGCTCACCCTCGAAGTAGAGCACCGTGTCCACCACGTGCTCGAGAACCTTGGGCCCGGCGAGCGCGCCGTCTTTCGTGACATGGCCCACGAGAAACGTCGGCAGGTCATGGCCCTTGGCGGTGAACAGGAACTGCGTGGCGGCTTCGCGCACCTGTCCGATGCTGCCCGGTGCCGACTGGAACCTCAATGAGAACACCGTCTGAATCGAGTCGACGACGAGCAGGCGTGGACGCACCCGGCCGATCTCTTCCAGGATGCGCTCCACGCACGTCTCGGCCAGGAGGTAGAGCGGCGCATCGCCTACGCCCAGACGTTCGCCTCGCGATTTCACCTGGTGTTCGGACTCCTCGCCCGACGCGTAGAGCACGGGTCCGTGAACGCGGGCAAAGTTGGCGGCCGCCTGCAAGAGCAGCGTCGACTTGCCGATGCCAGGCTCGCCGCCAAGCAGCACGAGCGATCCCGGCACGATGCCGCCGCCGAGCACGCGGTCGAACTCATCGATTCCCGTCGAGAGCCTGGCCGCGTCGCTCGTCTCGATGTCGGCATACTTCACGGCGCCGCTGGTACCGCCGGGCATCGAGTAACGGTGACCGCCGGCTGCCAATCCGCCGCCACCGGTCGACGCCTCGACTGGACGCTCTTCGACAAACGAGTTCCACGCTTCGCAATCGGGGCACCGCCCCAACCACTTGCTCGCCTGGCTGCCGCACTCCTGACAGACGAATACGGGCTTGGGCGGCTTGCTCATCGAGCCGATCCTATCGCGTGTCGCCGCGCAGCGCGACTGCGGCGATTCGCACCGTCACACGTACCGTCGCGCCACACGCGCGCCGAGACGGCAGAGCACTTCGTAGGGGACCGTGCCAATCCAGTCCGCCATCTCGCGGGCGTCGATCGTCTGCCAGGACTCGGGGCCTTGCGATCCGAGGAACACGACCTCGTCCCCTGGTGACACGTCATCGATCGCGCTCACATCGACGGTGAGCATGTCCATGCTGACCGCGCCGACGATGGGCGCGCGTCGGCCGCGGACGAGGGCGGAGCCACGTCCCTCGAGGCGCCGGTCGAGGCCGTCGGCATAGCCCGCTGGGATGATGGCCAGCGTCCCGGGCGCAGCGGTCTGGTACCGGGCGCCGTAGCCAACACGCTCGCCTTCGCGCACCCCCTTCACCGCGACGACGCGGCTCGTCAGCGTCATGGCCGGCGTGAGCGCGATCGTGGACGCGAGCGGGGGCGGCACGACGCCGTACAGCAGCAGCCCTGGGCGCACCAGGTCCCCCCAGGTGCGCGAGTCGCGCAGGCATGCAGCGCTGTTGGCCGCGTGTACGAGCCGCGCGCACCCGTCGAGCGCGGCAACAGCCGCGCGCGCCGAGGCAAACCGCGCGCGCTGCAGCTCGAAGAGCTCGTGTTCGGCGTCATCGGCGGTGGCAAAGTGCGTGAACACCGCCTCGACGTCCAGTGATGGGCTGGCCAGCACGTCGGGCAGAGTGCGCGCGAGGTTGTCATCGCGAAAGCCCAGGCGGTTCAGACCGGTGTCGATCTTCAGATGACATGTGAGCCGGCGGCCATGCCGCACCGCGGCGGCAGCGAGCGCGCGCGCCGCGCCAGGGCTCGAGATCGTGGGGGTGAGGTCGTGCGTAAAGAGGCCGTCGGAGTTGCTGACGCTGAGCGCACCGAAGACCAGAATGCGCCCGGGCACACCCGCCTCGCGCAGTTCGATGCCCTCTTCGATGTCGGCCACGGCCAGCCACGTGGCGCCGGCATCGACAAGCGCGCGCGCCACCGGCACCGCGCCGTGTCCGTAGGCGTTGGCCTTGACGACCGCGATGACGGCCGGCGGCACGCCGCGGCCGTGACCGGCGGCGTGGCCGAGCGCGATATCGGTGGCGAGATAGTCGACGAGGGCGCGGTAGTTGGA
>JANORI010000587.1:0-4069 GCA_031415235.1 Acidobacteriota bacterium
TTCGGCATCGAGCCCGAGATCACCTGCAAAGTGGCCCGGATGAAGGCGCGCGTCTACGAGGTGCCGATCTCGTACAACGGCCGCACCTACGAAGAAGGCAAGAAGATCGGCCTCAAGGACGCGTTCAAGGCCGTCTACACCTTGATGCGCTTCGCGCGCTGGGAAGCGCCGGCCGACGACATAGGCGCCAGAACGCTGCGACGGATGGCGGGTCTCGGCGCCTATAACAAGTGGCTGCACGATCGCTTCGACGCGTTTCTAGGGCGACGCGTGCTCGAAGTGGGGTCGGGCGTCGGCAACCAGACCCGCTACTTTGCTGACCGCGAGCGCGTGGTCGCGTCTGACATCGAGCCGCACTACCTGCGCGAGCTGCGGCGCCGCTTCGAAGACAAGCCGCAGGTGCGCGTCGCGTCGTTCTCGTTCCCGCTGTCGGACGGCGACCGGGCCGACCTGCGCGGCGAGCGCATCGATTCAATCGTGTGCATGAACGTGCTCGAGCACATCGAGCGCGATCGCGAGACGCTTGTCGACTTCGCCTCGGTGCTCGAACCGGGCGGCAACATGGTGCTGCTCGTGCCGGCGATGCCGGCGCTCTACGGTTCGCTCGACCAAGCGCTGCACCACTTCCGCCGCTACGACCGCGATGCCCTCTCGCGGCTGGTGACTGAGGCGGGATTCGAGGTGCGCGAGATCCGTTACCTGAATCGCCTCGGCGTGGCCGGGTGGTGGCTCAACTCGCGCGTGTTGAAACGCACGGTGCTGCCCAGGGGGCAGCTGGCGGCGTTCAGGTGGCTGATGCCGCTGCTGAAGCGCGAGGAAACGCATCCCCCACGTTTCGGCATGTCGCTGCTCGTGCTCGCCACCAAACGCTGAAACCCGATGGCGCACCGTGCCTGGTCCCGCCGCCATCTCTGGACCGTCGCCGCGGCCTATCTCGGCGTCACCATCCTGGTCTGTTGGCCGCTCGTCACGCGGCTGACGAGCAGCCTGGCCGGCGACTTCGGCGACCCTGTCTTCGTTGCCTGGGTGATGGCTTGGGTGGCCAAACACCTCACGACCCTGTCCGGCAGCGCGGACGCCTGGTCGTCGGTGTGGCAGGCACCCATCTTCGCGCCTGAACCACGCACGCTCACCTACGCCGACCACTTCGTGCCCCAGGCAGTACAGGCGTTGCCTCTGTACTTGCTGACCGGGAATCCCTTACTCGCCTACAACGTGATGGTGCTGGCGGCCTTCGCGTTGACCGGGCTGGCCGCGCACGCGCTGACGTATCGCTTCTCGGCCAGTCACCTGGCCGGCGCAGTCACGGGTCTGACGTTCGCGTTCAGTCACTACCGGCTCTACTGGTCGCTGGCGCATCTGCAGACGTTGTCGGTGCATTGGTGGATCCTCGGGCTGTTGAGTCTGGATGCATTTGCGGCCACCGGCTCGGTGGCCGCCCTTGCGGGCGCCACGGGCGGAATCGTGGCACTCAGCCTGTCGTCGAGCTACTTGATGGCGTTTACCGCCCCCTTCACGCCCCTGTTCGCCGTCTGGTCGCTGGCCCGTCACGGCCAGCTGCGTAATCCTGGGCGATGGCTGGGGCTGGCGTGCTCTGGCGCCGCAGCGCTGCTCTGCGTGTGGCCTTTCGTACAGCCGTACCTGGCGATGCGCAACGCACTCCGCGTAACCCGCACGATGCCAGAGCTCGTGGGCAACTCGGTCACACTCGCCGGCTACTGGCAGGAGATGCCGTGGCTCGGCCCGGTGCTCGCCATGGCGGCTGTGGCGGTCGTCGTCGCACCTTCGCCAGGAGCGCGCGAACTATCGCGTCGCGCCAGGTGGGGGCTCCTCGCGATGGCTCTGGCGGCGCTGGTACTGGCGCTCGGGCCCGTGATCCAGGTCGGCCACGTGTCGGTGCCCGGTCCTTACGAAGTGCTCTTCGCCTACGTGCCTGGATTCCAAGGCCTTCGCGTGGTCCACCGTTTCGCCGTCATCGGCCTGCTCTTCATGTCGGTGCTGGCCGGCATCGGCGCCGCGTGGCTGGCTCGCTGGCGGGTCGGCGTGGCGGCTGTCGTCGTGCTGTCGGCGCTGGCCACGCGCACGGCGTGGACACGGCCATTCCCGGTCGATGTGGCACTCGACTCGCCGGGGCTGGCCCATGTCCCCGCGTACTTGCGGCCGTCGCCCGACGCGCCCATGATCTACCGCTTCGTGCGAACCCTCGCGTCGGATGCAGTGATCGTGGAGCTGCCGTTCGGCGATATTGGGTACGAGATCCGCTACACCTTCTTCACGCTTGCGCACCGACGGCGCATCCTCAACGGCTACAGCGGCGTGCTGCCCGAAAGCTATCTCGTTCGCCAGGGCGTCCTGCGTGTGCCGCTTGCCGACGTAGAGGCATCGTGGCGAGCCCTGGCGCCAGCAACGCACGTGGTGGTGCATACCCGTGCATGGCTCGACGATACCGGGCCACGGGTGCGTGAATGGCTCGAGTCACGTGGCGCGCGCGCGGCCGGCGATGCCGACGGGGCCTGGGTCTACGAGTTGCCGCGCCGCTAGAGGGCCGCCGGTCCGGTACAACGACAACGGCCGGTGAGGGCGTGAACCCCCACCGGCCGTCTCGATATCGGTTGGTTCCAGCCGCTAGCACCCAGCCGCTAGCCGCTGTGCTCGCGTGGCGAGCACGACGTGCTCGTTACGCGAGCACCTTGACGACCACGCGGCGGTTCTGCGAACGGCCGTCGCGCTTCGTGTTGTCGCCAACCGGCTTGTCTTCACCGAAGCTGATGGCGTTCATCTTGTGCAGCGGCACCTGGTGCTGCTCGTACAGGTAGCGCTTCACCGCATCGGCGCGCGCCAGACCGAGCTTTTCGTTGAAGCTCGGGTCGCCGACGGCATCGGTGTGACCTTCGATCTCGACCCAGATGGCCGACTTTTGCGACTTCACCCGCGCCACCATCTGGTCGAGGGCGGCCTTGGCTTCGTCCGAGAGCTTGGCGATGCCGCTCGTGAACTTCGACTGGTCGTCGGTCAGCACGGTCTCGAAGACGAGCTTCTTGGTCGACACCTCGACGGCTTCCGCCTTGGCGACAGCCGACTTGCCCACTTCCATGGCCTGGTTGCCCGTGGACTGGGCGGTCTGCGCCGCAGTCTGTGCCTGCTGGGCCGACTGTCCGGCGGCGGCCGCCTTGGTATCGACTTCGCCGATGCGCTGTTCGGCCACGCGCACGCGTTCCTGGGTTGCTTCAAGCGACTTACCGATGGTGGTCACCTTGTCATTGACCTGACTCACCTCGGTGCGCACGAACTTCTTCGTCGCGCAGGCCGGGGCCACGGCAAGAGTCACGGCAATACAGCTCACTGCAAACATCGTTTTCTTCATGGAGTCCTCCTGAGACGCCTTTCCCACTAGTGGATTCCAGGCCACTAGAATTCGTTGCTCTGACGACGCGAGCCGGCAACATACCCGCCCCGCGCCCGAACCGTCAGGTTCTTCTTGGTTGTTCGAATCTCAATCGGGTGCCACCCGGCACCCGTTCCCGGCTCGAACGCGATCAAATACTGCTGACGCAGCTCGCGTACCACCTGTCTGGCGACCCGGCTCGTGTCGGAGGGCGTGCTGGCATAGAACAACTCGCCTCCCGTCCACATCGCCAGCTCGCGAATAGTACCAACCGACGCGGGCACCTGTTCGACACGTTGGGGACGCCCGTTGGCGTCGGGGTTGTCGATGGGCAGCACGACCGCGATCACGTAGACCGGGACGTCGATCTCGCTGGCGATGCCTGAGACCTCGGCTGGCGTCAACCGGCTCGCGGTGTCAATGCCGTCGGTGAGCACGATGATGGCCCGACGGGTGTTGGCCCGGGCCGAGATGCGCTTGGCCGTGTCGGCAATGGCGTCGTGCAGCGAAGTGGCCCCGAACGGATCGACCTCCCCCAGCGCACCTTGCAGGGCACGCGTATCGACCGTGAACGGGGCCACCTCGTGCAGCCGGCTGTCAAAAGCAAACAGCGCGGCTTCGTCGCGGCCGTGCTCCAACCAGGAGAGCACATGGTGCGCCGCAAATCGTGCGGCCAGCGCTCTG
>JANORI010000588.1:0-3469 GCA_031415235.1 Acidobacteriota bacterium
GAAGGTGTGGCGACGGCGTGCCGCACCTGCGGCGCGACGAGCAAGGTCATCATCGAGGCGGCGCTGCTGTCCGACGACGAGAAGGTCACGGCCTGCACGCTCGCGAAGGCGGCCGGCGCCGATTTCGTGAAGACGTCCACCGGGTTCGGGCCCGGCGGCGCCACCGTGGACGACGTGGCGCTCATGCGCCGGGTGGTCGGTGACAGCATGGGCGTAAAGGCAGCCGGCGGCGTGCGTGATCTTGGCCAGGTGCAGGCGATGGTTGCTGCGGGGGCCAGCCGCGTTGGCGCCAGCGCCGGCGTCCGCATCGTCCGCGAGTCGCAGAGCGGAGCAGCGGGGTCTAGGCCTGCATCGGCGTCGACCTCTGGCGGCTACTGAGACGTTTGCCGCCCGAGCGGTCTCGCCGATATCATGTGTGGTGTCCCCTCGTACACTCAAGTACGAGACCCTCACGGCATGTAAGGATTCGACATAGTGGCCAACGAACTGAGTAAGGAAGATTTTCGTCGCTTCGCGCGCCTCGGCGCGATGAAGCGACTCGACGACCTTCGACGCGAAGAAGCCGCCATCCGTCAGGCATTCCCGGAACTGTTCTCCGGCGCGCGCCCCGTAGCCGCGCCCAAGCCCACCGCTCCTGCCAAGGACTCGAGGGGTGCCAAGAGGACCAAGACGGCCAAATCCCGCACGCCCTCCACGATGTCGCCGGCCATGCGCCGCAAGGTGTCGGTACGCATGAAGAAGTACTGGGCCGGTCGTCGCAAGGCGAAGAACGGATAGCCTCCTCGTGCGTCACCTGTCGCCGGCGTGGCGCCTGCTCGTGGGCCTGGCGAGCCTGGCCCCCGCGGTGGCCGGGGCGCAAGTCGGCGAGCCCTTGCGCGGCGTGGTAGGCGATGTCCGACTCGTGAGCGGCACACTACCGAGTGGGGCGGGCTGGACGCCGCCGCTCCCCTCGGGCGCGGTCGTGCCGGGCCGCGCGTTCGGTGTGGAGGGCGGCGCTCATATCCTCGTCGGCCCAGGGCAGCACCGCCGGCTGGGAGTGGGCGTGGCGGTCCTGGCCTCTCGAGGACGCGCCACAGGGCTCGACCCGGCACCCACGGTGACCACGCGCTTCGTCGCGGCCGCACCCCACGTGTCGGTGAACTTCGGCCACGGACTGGGCTGGAGCCACCTCAGCTTTGGCGCTGGCCTGGCCAAAGTCACTTCCGACTACGCCGGTGGGAGCGCCGAGCCCTCGGAGTGGGGCATCGCCATTCACTACGGCGGAGGCGCGCGGTGGTTCGTCAGCGAGCACCTCGCGGTGAGCCTCGACTTGCGATTCTGGGCGCTCACGCCTCGTCCGGCGTCAGCGACTCGGCCAAGCGCGCCGGCGACGACGCGTGTCGTGCTGGGCGCCGGGGTGGCGTTTCGCTAGCCCGCCAAGGCCGCTGACCGCGGCACCGGCGTGCGCGCCACCGCGTGCCCGGATGGTAGAATGTGGCCACGGAGCGGGAGTAACTCAGTTGGTAGAGTGTCAGCTTCCCAAGCTGAATGTCGCGGGTTCGATCCCCGTCTCCCGCTCCAGTTCTTCTCTCCAGGCTGCTGCCAGAAGCGGTGGCGATCATAGCCGAAAGCCACCGCCGCGGCCACGACCGTAGTCGCAACGAGCAGCGCCGCATCGCGCTTCTCAGCGGGCGTCACGCGCCCGAGCCTGTTCATCAACACTCTGGGCATCCTACCCGGGGACGGCGCGCATGCGCGTCGAGGTTGACGGTGCGCAACCGCAGGCTATTGCCCACCACGCTGACGGAACTCACCGCCATGGCGGCGCTGGCCAGCACGGGACTGAGCAGGATGCCGAACCAGGGATAGAGCAGCCCCGCGGCCACGGGAATGCCGATCACGTTGTAGATGAAGGCCCAGAACAGATTCTGGCGCATCACTCGCATCGTCCGACGCGAGAGTTGAATGGCGCGCGCCACCCCGTGGATGTCCGACCGCATCAGCACGATGTCGGCGGCTTCGACCGCCACGTCGGTGCCGGACGCGAGCGCGATGCCGACATCGGCCTGCGCGAGCGCGGGGGCGTCGTTGATGCCATCGCCCACCATCGCCACCACGTGGCCCGCGCCCTGCAGTCTGGCGATCTCATCGCGCTTGCCCGCGGGCAGCACGCCAGCCACGACCTCGGTGATCCCCATCGCGGCCGCCACGGCCAGGGCGGCAGCGCGCCGATCGCCGGTGACCAGCACCGGTGTGAGCCCAAGCGCCCGCACGCGGTCGAGAGCCGCCCGCGCGTCCGCGCGGACGCGGTCGCTGAGCAGCACGATGCCGGCCGGCACGCCGTCGGTGCTCACGTGCACCTCGGTGGCGGGGGAGTCGTCGGCGTCAGCGGCCATCGGCGTGTCCGCGCTGCGGCGCACGTAGTCGGCGCGTCCCACGCGCACCTGCACCCCAGCCACGAGGCCGCTCGCACCGAGGCCAGGCACGCTGTCGAAGGCGGTGGGCACCGGCACCGCCAGGCCCTGCGCCCGCGCGTGCGCCACGATGGCTGACGACAGTGGATGCTCGGAGCGCGAGCCGACCGCGGCGGCCCACTGCAGCACCTGGGCGGCCGATGTATGCGCCGCCACGACGCGTACCTCGGCCACGGTGGGGCGCCCTTCGGTGAGGGTGCCGGTCTTGTCGAACACCACCGCCGTGATCTCACTGGCGCGCTGCAGCGCCTCGCCACCCTTGATGAGCACGCCCAACTCGGCGCCGCGGCCCGTGGCCACCATCACCGCCGTGGGCACCGCCAAGCCCATGGCGCAGGGACACGCGATGATCAGCACCGCCACGCCGTTGGCGAAGGCCCGCACGGCGCCGGCTTCGCCACCGAAGATCCACCAGCCGGCCACGGTCAGCAGCGCGAGGCCGGCCACGACCGGCACGAACACCGCGGCCACGCGGTCCGCCAGGTGCTGAATGGGCGCGCGCGACGCCTGGGCATCCTGCATCAGCCGCACGATCTGCGCCAGCACGGTGGACGCGCCGACGGCCGTCGTACGCACTACGATCCCGCCCGCGCCATTCACGGTGCCGCCCACGACCCGGTCGGCCGTGCGCTTCACGACCGGCACCGGCTCGCCGGTCAGCATCGACTCGTCGACAGGCGAGATTCCCTCGACGACCACGCCGTCCACCGCAAGGCGTTCGCCCGGACGCACGACCACCAGATCGCCGACGCGCACCTCGGCGACGGGTCGATCGGCATCGACGCCGCCTATCCGCACCAGCGCCGTGGCTGGCTGCAGTGCCACCAGACGGCCAATGGCGCGCGTAGCCTGATGCTTCGCCCGTGCCTCGAGCGCCCGGCCCACGAGCACGAGCGCGATGATGAACAGGACTGCCTCGTAGTAGACGTCCGGCGCCACTCCGCTGGCGATGAAGAGGCCCGGGGCGATGGTGGCCACGAGCGAGTAGAGAAACGCCGCCCCGGTGCCGAGGGCCA
>JANORI010000589.1:0-8100 GCA_031415235.1 Acidobacteriota bacterium
CGCTTCGACCGGATCTACCAGCGCTCCCGTTAGCCCGGAAACCTGCTCGCGACTGGCAGGAACGGCCTCTGGGGTGTCACTCGGCGGTCTAGCGTCGGACGAACACATTGCCGAACTGCTGGAAGTCGTTGGTCGCGGCTAGGGTCGATGTGTAGCCGGGCAGTGAGGCGAAGTCGGTCACCGCCACGACTGCCGAGGACATCGACGTCGCGCCCGCATGGTTCGTCGGGTCGTAGCCCAGGGATGGGCCGACGCGGCGGAAGATGTCGGCGCCGCGGTCGTCGCACGGCAGGACCAGGCGAACGGGCCACGGCAGGCCGGGCACCTGGCGGCGGACGTAGCGCAACTTGGCCTCGATGACTCGAGCCGTCTGCTCGGCACGGCGCACGAGGCTGGAACTCCCGGCGTGCAAGCGAACCGTATACAGTCGCTCGGGCAGCCGCGCGAACCGGTGCTGCGGCAACAGCCGGAGCCACAAGTCGTAGTCTTCGGCCGGCACCGTCGCCTGATCGTAGCCACCCGCCTCGCGCAGGAGGGCGGTTCGGGCCAACACCGTGGCGTGGAAGATGCAGCACGTCAGCGGCATCAGGCTCGCGATCTGCTCTGGGGTCAGCGCGGCATCCCACTGCTCGTGAACCGTCCGGGTCCACGTGGAGTCGACGGGCTCACCCCGTTGGTTGACGAACGAGGCGGCGGTCGCGAGCACGCCGACGTCGGACCTGTCGTCCAGCCACGCGACCTGGCGTTCGAGGCGATCAGGCGCCGACCAGTCGTCGGCATCCTGCCTCGCAATGTATCGCCCGCGCGCCACAGCCAAGCCCGCGTTCAACGCCGACGCGAGGCCGGCCCTCCGAGGCGACAGCACGCGCACGCGTCGGTCGGCGAGCCCTTGCAAGTACTCCGCCGTTCCATCGGTGCTGCCGTCGTCGATCGCGACGAGCTCGAAGTCGCCGAACGTCTGATTCAGCAGACTCTCAATCGCGGCCGGCAGAAACGGCATGCCGTTCCGGACCGGCAGCAGAACCGACACCTCGGGCGGCACCGCGCGCATCATGCCCCGCGCTCCAAGCGCTGGCCGAGGGCGTGGTGTTGGTGCACCAACTCATGACTGGCCAGCGCGGCCGATCGCCAGAGCTGCTCGCCGAGCGCAGGGTCGGGCGGTGTGCGCCAGAAGCGTGGAAGGAAGGACGCACCGAGCGAGTCCTGAACATCGATGCGCTCCCGAATCGCCGCGCCCGCCGACAGGAGCCGATCGAACCCGTCCATCATCCTGGCACGTCCTCGGGGTGAGGTATCTCCGTCGCGGACCTGGCACGCCGCGTTGAACGTCACCCGGGCGTCGGCGGCGAGCGGCGCCAGCCGCTGCCACGCGGCAAGCGCGTGCGCGTGTCGCGCAGCCGCCGGCGGCATGGGACGAGCATCGAGGAGCAAGGGTGGGACGGCGCCGCCCACGGCGATGAGCTCCAGCGTGGCGCCGAGCCAGTGCGGCTTGGGCGCGCCGCTGCCCCCAAGATCCACGCAGGCCACGGTCGTCTGCGTGGCGAGCAGGCCGAGCAGGTCGCAGAGCGGCGCCTGCAACGGGTCGGGACGCTCTCGGCTTCCCAAGTCGATCCCCAGCAAGGCCACCGAACGCGCCCCCGAGAGCAGCCCCAGCGACACGGCCGTGGCCGGCCACAGCCCCCAGCTCGGAAGCGGGTCGGGCACGAACAATCGGGCAGCCGGCACGCTGCGGAGTAACGCCGCTGGTGTTCGGGCGTCGGCGGCAACGAGTGGCGACAGCGCAAGCGACTGTCGATGCGACTGGTCGCGCAGTGAGAACTGCGCATCGAGCGCCGTTTGGTGTTCGATCAGGACGAGGTCGGGCACGATGCCGGCGGCCGCGAGCACCTCGGCCCCTCGTGGTGACGTGAAGATATAGAGGCCTGATCGCAGGCGCCGCAAGTCGGGCAGCGCCGGCGTCAGCGACGGGCCCGTTCCGACCACGACGACGGGCGCGCCGTTGGCTGCGCGAATCGAGCCAGTGATTCGCGCCGGATGGTCCAGATGGCAGAACTGCGGATCGAGCCGCGATCCGCAGAAACCCCGCCAATGGCGCTCGTAGGCCGCCCACATCCCTGGCAGCGCGGCGCTGGCGTCCGGCTCCAGAGCGTCGAGTTCATCCCTGTCGATCGCGTGGTCGCGGCCGATCCGCGCAAACAGGTCCAGCACGGCACTCTCAACCCTGGGACGGTTGAAGCCTCCGGCCACGCTCACGCCGCCCGCCGTCCGGTGGCCTGTTCGAGGACACTCCGTAGTCTCGACGCGACGGCGACCACGTCGTGGCCCATCGCCCTGCGCCGGCCAGCCAGCCCCATCTCGCGCGCAAGCGCCGGGTCGGCGAGCAGCGTGCGCAGGCGGTTGGCCAGCGCGCCCACATCACCGGCGGCGACGACATAGCCTTCCACCCCGTCCGTGACCGCGCTCCTGACATCGCCCACATCGGTCATCACGACCGGGCGCGCCGCCGCCATCGCCTCGAGCATGGCCGTCGGCACGCCTTCACACCCCGACGGCAACGCGAAGATCCGCGAGGCCGCGAGATCGGCGGCGACGTCGGCCCGACGGCCGACGATCTCACACGCGGCGACGATGTCCAGTTCCGCCACCAGCGCGCCGAGCCGGCAGGCTTCGTATCCGTCGTCGGCGCCGACGAACCGCACCGAGAGGTCGTGGAATTCCGTGCGCAACCGGGCCACGGCCTGGACCAGATCGCCGAGGCGCTTTCGCGCATGAAGATTGGCGACACAGACGATGCGGCGAGGGGTGGCGAGGTCGGGAGGTTCCAGCGCGGCGAATCGCTGCACGGCTGCTGCCTTGCCGAGGACCGTCGAGCGATTCTGCGGCGCCACAAATCGAGCGGCCAGGCTCGCGGTGGTGAAGGTCACCCGGTCGGCCCCCCACATCAGCGATTCATCGGGCTGCCACGCGAAGCCGTCGCGGCGGAACATGCCGCCCATGTCATACCCCTTGCCGTAGACTACGGCGGCGCGGCTGCGAGAGACGGCGAAGGGCAGCATGCGGCAGGCGCAGCGCTCGAAGGTGAAATGGATGACGTCGTACGGTGCGAGCACGACCGGCTCCCACGCCTCCGGCTCCGCCGCCAGGATCACCGCGTCGGCCGCCTGCTGATAGGCGCCCTCGAGGGCGCCCCCCGACCAGGACAGCACATCATGCGTCGCCCACGCCGGCGCGTCACGCCAGGCGCGAAGCACGTTGAGAAACGTGGTCTCGATGCCTCCTGGCCCCAACGATTCAATGACGTGAAGGACGCGCATCATGGCGACACCCGGCGCCCCACCAGTGACCGCCCTGCGGCCAGCACGCGCGCCGGCACGAACAGACAGAGGCCCAGGACAGCGGCCACGGCCACCGATGCCGCGGCGCGCACGAGTTCCCGGCACAGATTGGCGCCGCCCCGGCGCGGAATGAGCGTGCCGTCGGCGGTAATCGCCGTGAAGCCGAACGGCGACACGGTCAGCGCCGTATAGTCGACATTGGCCTGGCCGGCGCCCTCAGGATCGTTCCACAACACGCAGACGCGGTCGAAGTGTCCGGCCAGCGCGCACGCTCCTGCGGCGCTGGTGATGAACGGCACGGGCCGGAAG
The DNA here is from genome assembly GCA_031415235.1 of Acidobacteriota bacterium. Classification (GTDB taxonomy): domain Bacteria; phylum Acidobacteriota; class Vicinamibacteria; order Vicinamibacterales; family UBA2999; genus CADEFD01. The sequence continues at coordinate 3,645 of JANORI010000589.1, forward strand.
AAGGGCGTGCGGTCGTAGATGATTCGGCGGGCGTCATCGATCCCCAACTGATCGAGCACCTCCGCCACGGCCGGCGTGGCCACGACGGTGACCTCGCACGACGGCGAGTCCGCGCGAAGCGCGTCGATGGCGACCTGCAGATGCCGACCCGACCGGAACAGCAGGATGCGCTCAGGCGGCGTGGGCATTCAGGGCCTCCCCGCCGGCGTCGAGGACTTCACTCGCCCACCCCTCGAACACCAGTAGCGTCCACACCAGCCGCCAGACGCCTTCGTCACCGGCATAGAACCGATCGACGAGACGCGCGGTCGCGGTCGGGTCGAAGATGCCTCGGCGGGCAACCCGGGCGGGACTGAGCAAGTCGCGCACCATGGGCTCGAGCGACCGCCGCATCCACAGCGCGTAGGGCAAGCCAAAGCCCATCTTCGGGCGATACAGAATCTCGTTTGGCAACAATGGCTCGAGCGCCTGCTTGAGCACCCACTTGCCGACGCCGTCGCGCAGCTTCATTTGCCACGGAATGCGCGCCAGCTCGGCGCCGTACTCGGGGTCCAGGAACGGGACGCGGACTTCGAGCGAATGCGCCATCGACATCGCATCGATGTCGCGCAGGAGCACGTACGACAGGTAGGCGCGCTGCTCCAGTCGCAACAGCCAGTCGCCCGGCTTTTCGAGGTCGGCCGGCGCGTCGGCCCGCACGTACTCGGTGGCCGCCCGTCCCGGTCCGAGCGCGGCGCGCAGCGCCGGCGACAACACCTGGTCCCGCTCGTCTGGCGTGTAGATTGCGATGCCACTCGGGGACAGGTATTGCTCGTCGAGCAGCGCGTAGGCGCGCACCGCGTCGGTCATCGCGCTGACCGACTGCCACAGCCTGCCGGGCGGGATACGGCCGAGCGCCCCGACGATGCGGCGGACATACCCGGCCGGAAGGGCTCCGAGCGCGCGGCCCTGTTCGTGGTGGCGCAGGAGGTGCGCGTCGCGCGGGTAGCCGAGCAGCAACTCGTCCCCGCCGGTGCCGGACAACGCCACGGTCACATGCTGAGCGGCGGCATACGATACCCAATAGGCATTGATCGCATCCGAGGTGGGCTGGTCCATCGCCGCAAACGTGTGCGGCAGGGCCTCTCGAAACATCGCTTCGGTCAAGACGAACTCGTGATGATCCGTGCCGTACCGCTCGGCCACCATGCGCGCCCAGGGCCACTCGCTGAAGATCTGCTCATCGGCGCCGACGAAACCGACCGAGAACGTCTTGAGGGGCTGCGACACGCACTCCGAGGCCAGCGCGACGAGCGCGCTCGAATCGACGCCGCCGGACAGGAACACGCCCAACGGGCGCTCCGACATCATCTGGCGCCTGACGGCTGCACGCAGCCCGCCGAGCGTAATGCGGCAGGCCTCTTCCTCCGACGTCACCGGGTCGGCCACCTCCCGCGGCGGCGTCCAATAGGTGCGGATGCGGGTCTCGCCGCGGCTGTGCACGAGCACCCGCCCCGGGCCGAGCTGCTGCACGTCGCGAAGGATCGACAACGGCGGCGGCACCGCCTGGTAGACGAGGTATTGCGCCACCGCCTCCGGATCGATCGCCCGCGAGACCCGCCCGCTGGCCAGGATCGACTTGAGCTCCGACGCGAAGACGAGACCGCCGCCCGAATGCGAATAGTAGAGCGGCTTGACTCCGTGGTGGTCGCGCGCCAGCACCAGTTCATCGGCCTCGGGATTCCACAGCGCACACGCAAACATGCCATTGAGCTTCGAGACGAACGCCGCACCGTCCTCCTCGTAGAGATGGAGGAGCACTTCACCGTCGGAGTGGGTGCGGAAGCGATGCCCACGGGCTTCGAGACCGACGCGCAACTCGCGATGGTTGTAAATCTCGCCGTTGAAGACCAGGTGCAGCGTGCCGTCTTCGTTGGTGAGCGGTTGCTGGCCGCCGTCGACGTCGATGATCGCCAGCCGCCGGAAGCCGAGCCCGGCCATCGCGTCCAGATAGAACCCGTCGTCATCGGGACCGCGGTGGGTCATGGCTGCCGCCATGCGCCCGAGCGCCCGACGCTCCGGCCGCCCGACCATTCCGCAGATGCCGCACATGGCTGACGTTCCTGTCCTGATCCCGGCCTGGCCTACGCGTCCAGCCGTGCCAGCCGCAGCAAGGGCGCCAGGTTCTCGACGAAGCCAATCGAGAAGAAGTCGCGCTTGTCGACCAGTCCCGACCGACTCAGCTGCGCGGCGATGGCGGGCAGCCCGAATTGTGAGGCGATCACGATGTGGTCGTAGCTGTCGCGGGGCAGCTCGGCAAACGGCATGACCGTACAGCCTTCGAACGACTTCCCCGCCTTGCCTGGATCGTTGTCACAGACGGCCACCACTTGCGTGGCCATGCCCATCTTCCGCAGTTCCTCGAACGCCAGCACGCCCGCCGCCCCGGCGCCGAAGACCACGAGCCGCCGCTGGTGCAGGTCGGGCAGGGCCTCGAGCAGCGGCAGCGTGGCGGCGGCGTCCTTGCGCGCGCGAATCGACGTCGGAAAGCTCAACAGCTCGACGTTGCGCAGCTGGCCCTCGCGGCACCACGACACGACGCGCTCGGGCGAGCACTCCTTGTCCTGGTAGATCGGCGAGTACCAATCGAAGGTGTCGAGGACGCGCCAGTGCCAGTCGGGGTGCGTGTTCACCGGCAGCACCCGGCGCAGATGCCCCCACGGCCGGCGCGACATGAACGGCTGGCTGTAGAGGCGCGAGAACACCAGGCAGAGCGTCCAGCAGAACGCATAGATCGCGCCGTTGGGCCACCCGCGCACGACGCGACGCCAGAAATCGGAGGCCCGGTTGTAGAGCTGGTCGGTGTAGTAGTAGAGCCACACCGCCATCTCGCCACCGTTCTTCACATGGCGTGGCAGCGACAGGAACGCCTCACGCGTGTCGCGGGTGTGGTGCAGCACGCCGATCGAGAAGATCACGTCGAAGATCTCGTTGCGGAAGGGCAGATTGAAGACATCGGCCTGAATCACATCGACGTTCGGCCGCTGACCGAGGTTGGCGTGCGAGGCGTCGACGGCAAACGAGAAGTCGATGCCGATGGCGCGCGCGCCCCAGCGTGAGGCCACCTCGAGAAACCGGCCCGCGCCGCACCCCACGTCGAGCACGAGCTTTCCTGCCAGGTCTCCAGGGACGAAGCCGGTCTTTTCGGTGAAGGTCTCCTCGGACTCGCTGCGGCCGTTGGCCGGATCGAACTGGACACGGCTCCACTTGTTCCACTCGTAGGAGAACGTGCCGACGTAGCCGTCGTGCTCGACCAAGCGCGGCACGCCCCGCACGATCGGGTACGCCTGCTCGCACCGTGGGCAGCTCAGCGTGCCTTCGGTCACGGCCGTGGCGTCGCCCTCGGCCACGACGAGCGTGAGGTCGCCCTTGCAACTCGGGCAGCAGATCCACTGCAACAGGTCGGTCTTCACTGGCCATCTCCTTGGTCGGACAACAATCGGTCGTAGAGCGCGAACCACCGCGAGGTCGATCGATCGACAGTGAATTGCTCGAGCGCCCGGCGCCGGATCGCGGTCGCATGCCTCTGGGCCACAGCGCGGTGCGCAAGCCGGGCGAGGATCAGCCGGCACGTGCCCTCGGCGTCGCCTGGGTCCACGAGATCGTCGGCGTCCAGAACGTCACTGGCACCACCGACCCTCGTCGACACCGCCGGTACGGTCAGGAACGCCGCCTCCAGAAGCACGTTCGGGAACCCCTCGATCTGCGAGGTCAGCACGAACACGTCGAGGCCGGCGATGACCCGTCGTGAGTCGGCCCGCTCGCCCAGGAAGTGCACCCGGTCGGCGACCGCACACTCGCGCGCCTGGCGCTCCAGTGTCTGACGCAGCACACCGTCGCCCACGATCACGGCATGCAGGTCGGCGCCTGCGGCCCGCGCCAGCGCGACCGCCCGGATGAACATGGCCTGGTCCTTCTCCGGCGCCAGGCGGCCAACCGTGCCGACGACGAGCGTGTCCGGCGGGAGCTCGAGCTCGTTGCGCAACCACGCCGGTGCGCCCGGGCCGTGACGCGTCACCCCCTCTGGATCCAGCCCGTTGGGCACGACCACGAGGCGGTTCTCGCGCAGCCACGTCCAGGCGGCGTGGTCGGCGACAAGCGGCGTGGCGTTCACGGTCACTTGATCGGCCACGCGTGTAGCGAGCGCATCGGCGGCGCGAAACCACCACTGCGCATACCACGTGCGCTTCCACAGGCTCATGTTGCGCACGGAACCGACGATGCGCGGCACACCGCCCAGTCGCGCGCCGGCAGCGCCGATCACGTTGGCCATGAACAGCCACGTATGCACCAGGTCGTAGCGTTCCGCGCGGCAGAGACGCGCCACTTCGAGCGCGGCCAGCGAGCGGCGCGGCCACTCCGACGAGTAGTGAAACGTGAGGTCGTCGCGGGTCAGCCACTGGCGCGCGAAGTCGCC
>JANORI010000590.1:0-4255 GCA_031415235.1 Acidobacteriota bacterium
GCATCAACTACTACCCGCCGCGCGGCGACAACAAAGAGGGCTGGGACAACATCGACATCGTGGGCTGGCTCGGCTACCCGATGCAGCTCAAGATCAACTTCCTGTGCCGCGATTCGATTCTGGCGGCGCCGATCGTGCTCGACTCGGCCCTGTTCCTCGACCTGGCCAAGCGCTCGGGCATGTTCGGCATCCAGGAATGGCTGTCGTTCTACTTCAAGGCGCCGATGCACGCCCCCGAGGTCTACCCCGAGCACGACCTCTTCATTCAGCTCATGAAGCTGAAGAACACCCTGCGCTATTTGAAGGGCGAGGAACTCATCACGCACCTCGGCCGCGAGTACTACGACTAGGAGCGCAGAGAGAGCTCCACGCCGGCAAGCGGCGTGCCTAGAACCTAACCAGTTGGGGCACTCGGCCGCTTGGATCGGGCGTGTAGCGGAACAAGCGCAACGTGTAGTCGCCGCGCCGGTCGCGCAGAATCGCCCGGGCGTCGTGTGGCCGGAATGTTTCGAGCAGCCGGGCGTCGTCGGGGAAGAAGGGGTACTCGGCGAGCAGTTCCAGCCGGTCCTTCAGGATGGCGTAGTTCTTTCGTAGTGTCGGCGCGCGCTCTATGTAGACGCCGGTCACCACGTAGGTCGGCTGCGTCTCGGCGACCACGGTTTCCCAGTACTCGAAGCCCTTGAAGGCCCTGACACCTTCGGTTTCCAGGTAGAACGCCAACGCGGCTTCACCGATCACAATCACGCGGGTGCCAGGGCCCACGGCCTCGCGGATGACCCTGGCGGCTTCGGGCAGGTCGCGCGACTCTCGCCAGCGCGAGGTCTCGCCGCGCGCATAGCCCACGGCCACGACCAGCACGGCAAGCGCCAGGGTCGCCCACGACTGCCACGGCCGGCCTGGTTCCGCGTCGTCGGCCGATGCCGGCCGTTCTGCCCACGCGGCGAGTGCGACGCCCGCCCCAACGCACAAGGCCACGACCAGCGGCAGCGTGGTGCGGACGTACGGGTTGTAGACGGGGATGAGGACAAGGAAGAGGGCGCCCCAGGCCAGCAGCGTCCAGGCGCCCAGGTCGCGCGAGCGCATCAACAGCGGCACCGCCACGGCAGTCAGCACCGCCAGTGCAACCGCGCCACCAAAGGCCAGGCCGGCGGCGGCCGCGCCGACCGAGGCCATCAGCCACAGCCCACGGGTCGCGCGCGGCACCAGGAACGCGATGGCCGCCAGCGCCGCCGGCACCGATGCGCGCGTCAGCATGCCGTCGAAGTACGTCAGGTTCCAGGCCTGCCGCCTGGCATTGTCGAGAACGTGCGGGTCGAGAAATGACCACTGATACGCAGCGAGCTGGTCGTAGCCGCCCGCCTGCACGGCGGCGATCATGAACCACGGGATGTAGCAGGCCGTCGCGACGATGGTGATCACCGCGAGGCGCCGGACCGCGCCCAGATACTCGCGCGCCGTCCAACCCGCAAAGAGCGCGTAGGGCACGAGGCCCGAGGTCGCGGTGACGGCGGTGAGCCAGCCGTGGGACTTGGTGTTCCAGGCAGCCGCGGTCACAAGCGCGCCGGCCAGCGTGGTCCACACGCCCGGGCGAAGCAGCGCAGCGCTCACCACGGGCACGCCCACGACGAAGAGCAGCACAAACAGCACGTCGGTCATGCCCGACCGCGACATGCTGATATGGAACTCGTTGCAGGCCAGCAGGCTGGCGGCCGCGATGCCTGCGGTCGGCCCGAACCAGCGGCGTCCCACGAGCCAGAGCGCCACGACGCTGAGCGTGCCAAGGGTGACGTTGACGCCGAGCGGGGCCAGGTCGGTCGGACCAATCGCGCGGAACACGAGGCTCGACAAGAACGCCAGACCAATCGGCGAGTTGCGCTGTTCGGGATGGATCGGGCGGCCAGCGTCGGCGAGCCCCCACGCCGTGAAGGCGTAGACGCCCTCGTCGTAGTGGTTAATCGACGTGTGGTCGAGGCGCCACACGCGCGCGGCAAACGCCAGCAGCACCACCACCGCCAGCACCCGCAGCTCGTGCCGGCGCAGCGCCGGGCCCAGCCAGCCGCGGGTCATGACGCGGTGAACGAGAACAGGGCGCCGACGCCGTTTTCCTCAATCATCGAGAGGCCCGGCACGCCTCGGAAACGCGCGGGTGTCTCGCGTGCCGGCACGAACAGGAACTTCACGCCGTGCGCGCGCATGAACGTGGCCTGCTCGCTGGCGGTGCCCGCGTAGAACCGGCGCACGTCTTCCTGCTTGCGCGCGTAGTTCACCGTCAGAAAGAAGTGCGCGCAGTAGTGCACTCCGGGATAGTCGGGCGCGAGCCAGAGCAGCGACCGCTCGTCCGCCAGCAGCAGGTCGCCCCGTGCCGCGCTGGTCTTGGCGACCTGCACCAGGCGGTCGTGGTCGACGCTCACGAACTTCGAGTTGAGCTCGGGCGAGAAGGTCGCGGCCGACACCTCGTGCGCCACCGTCCACACCGGCGTGGCGAGCAGGAAGAAACCGCCAACGGCCAGCGCCAGCGGCGTGGGCGCCGAGCGTTCCTGGAAGTATGCCAGGCCGCCCAGGATCGTGATCGGGATGAGCAGTGTCATCGTGCCGCGGTCCGGATAGGGGTAGAACGGACCGGACCATGCGTAGACGAGGCAGCCGATCATCCAACCGGTGAGCACGCACGTCTCGAGCGACACCTTGCGCCACAGGCGCGGCAATCCCCACGCGGTCATTGCCCACTGCAAGGTATAGGCGAGAAACAGAATGCTCGGCAGGATCGGGCCGGCGCGCCAGGGCGACGCCGGAATACCCGCTCGTCCGATCAGCAGGCCCTGGACGGCCACGGAGGCCAGAGCCCCGCCGCCGGCCACGACGAGGCCCGTCAGCGCTGGTCCCGCCTGCTGCTGGCCGACCCAGCACATCCAGGCCACACCCGCGGCGATCGCCAGGAACGTCAGGCCCGAGTGGAGATGCATCAGCCCCGTGAACGCGCTCAACACCGTGGTCGTGACCAATCCCTCGGTGCTCGGCCTGCGCACATAGCGGAAGAGCGCCAGTGCCGACGCGGTCGTGAGCAGCCAGGCGAGCAGAAAGTGGGTATCGAAGAACGTCGAGAAGATGAACTGGCCCCGGTAGTCCTCGAAGGTCAGGTTGTCGAGCAACGGATCCCAGATCATGCGCCGCACGCCCGGCAGGTTGCGGACGGCTTCGAATCGCAGCGCGAGCTTCAGGTGGCCGCCGAGGCCGCCGCCGAACAGGAGCGCGCCGTAGATCCACCAGCGGTGTGCCGGTCCTTGAACGAACGCTTCGACCACGCGGTAGAGCACGATGACGAAGGCGAACGCCAGGGCGGAGCCGAGGCCGGCGTACACGAATTCCGGCGAGACGTCGAGCCACGTCGCCAGGGTGCTGACGAACCAAGCCAGCAGCACCAGCACGTGGGGCTGGTTGGGCTCGGCCGTGAGTACGTCGGAGATGAGGGGCCCCTCGAGTTGTGTCTGGCGGAACCACTGCCGGTACTGCATCAAGTCGGGGCTCGACTGGTGGATGCCGGTGAAGCGCCAGCCCTCGGGCACCGTCAAGGCTGCGGTGATAAGGGGGAGGGCATGCAGCGCCGCCGCGAGTGCCGCGATGACGAGCACGACCCACGGAAGTCGCCCTGGTTCTGCTGGAGGTGAAGATTCCGTGTTGACCGACGCCATGGGGATACCTTCTGGCGCACCGGTGGCGGCACGGCAGGGAGGGCTAGAAAGTCTATCGGTCGCTCGACGGAAACGAGTAGAGTCGCAGACCGGGCCCCGGATACGGCGGCCACGATAGAATCGGCGCCATGGCCGACGACACCTTGGGCACGTCCTCCGAAATCGACGCTCTGCTGAGCGAAGACCGTCAGTTCGAACCGAGTGCGGCGTTTCGGGCGGCGGCCAACATCAACGACCCTGGCATCTACGAGCGCGCGGACCAGGACCCCCAGACGTTCTGGGCCGGTTTCGCCAGGGAGCTCGAGTGGTTCCGGCTGTGGGACACGGTACTCGAGTGGACGCCGCCCTACGCCAAGTGGTTTGTCGGCGGCGCGCTGAACGCGAGCGTCAACTGCGTCGATCGGCACGTGCGGGGACCGCGCCGCAACAAGGCCGCGCTCATCTGGGAGGGCGAGCCGGGCGACACGCGTACGCTCACCTACGCGCAATTGCACCACGAGGTCGAGAAATTTGCCGGCGTGCTCAAGCGGCTGGGAGTGCGGCAGGGGGACGTGGTCTCGATCTAC
>JANORI010000591.1:0-3397 GCA_031415235.1 Acidobacteriota bacterium
GCGACGCGAAGGAAGGCGCTCATGCCGGCTGCATCGCCTCGCGGTAGCGGTCGCGGAGGGGACCGTGAGCCGGCCCCGCAGCGGCGCGGCGGCCGCCGTTCAGGAACACCACCTCACTCAACAGTCCGTCGACCACGTCGAGATCGTGGGTCGCCAGCAGCGTGATGACGCCGCGAGCCTGCTCTTCGCGCAGGCGGCCGACCAGGGCCAGCGCCGAGGCCTGGTCCAGGCCGGTGAACGGCTCGTCGAGCAGGAGCAGCCGCGGCTCGTGCAACAGCGCGCGCTCGAGCGCCACGCGCTGTCGCATGCCGCGCGAGAACGACGACACCGGATCGTCGCCACGCGTCGCGAGGCCGGCACGCTCGAGCGCGGCCGCGACGCGACCCTCGACGTCGGCCACACCGTAGAGACGGCCAAAGAAGACCAGGTTCTCGCGCGCCGTCAGTTCCGGGTAGAGGAAGAGGTCGTGGCCGAGCATGCCGATGCGCGCGCGCAAGCCGGCGCCGCCCTGCTCCACCGTGACGTCGCCGTACTCGACGCGGCCGGTCGACGCCACGAGCAACGTACCGAGAATGGCCAGCAGTGTCGACTTGCCCGCGCCGTTTGGGCCGAGCAGGCCCACGATGGTGCCGGCCTGCGCGATGAACGAGATGTCCGCCAGCGCGCGGCGGCGCCCGTAGTGCCGGCCCAGTTGCACGACGGAGACCCGGTCGAAGTCGCCGCTCACGCCGCCGTTCCCGAGCCGCCCGGCAACTCGTCGAGTTCGGCGTAGACCTGTTCGACCGCCACGAGGAGCCGGTCGCGCTTGGCCGCGGCCCGCAGGTCGAGCGAGCCACGCGCCCGCCCCTGCGCATCGATGGCAGCAATCGCTCCGAGCAGCCGCTCTCGCTCCTCCGCGAGCGCGTCTCGGGTCGCGCGCGTGTCGGGCGCACCCTGCCACGCCCACCAGGCCGCCCAGACAAAGAGCGCCAGCGCGATGGCAATGGCGACGCGCGGCGGCCACACGGGTGGCGCCGGCAGTCCCGAGAACTCGAGCGTCACCGGCTGACCCTCGGCAACTCTCCCGGCCGTGCCCATCACGAACGCTTCCCCGCCCGAGGTGCCCTCACGAATGGCGGTCAACTGCGCCGAGGCAACCGAGAGCGTGCCGACCTTTTCCGCGGCCACGAGCAGGCCCTCAACCGGCGCGGGGAAACTCTGCGTGAGCGAGATCTGCGAGGTCAGCGGCATGCGGAACGCGACCTGGTATTCCGACGGCCCGGGCGGGAACGGTCCAGTCAGCGTGAGCCGTAGGTCCTCCATGCGGGCGATCTGCGCGTTGCCCGAGACGAGCGAGGCGCCTTCGGCATCGGCTGGCAAGTCCAGGATGAGCGGCTTGCCGGGATCCACCGGCGTGCGCGCGTTGTTCACGATGCTGAACAGATAGAAGAACGTGGGTTTGTCGTCCTGAAACTCCAGCACGATCCGCGTGTCGCTGCCAAACACCACCGCGCCGGGTCTTGCCGGTTCCTTGGCCGCGGCGGCCTTTGCGGCGTCGTTGGCCGCAGCTGCCTTGGCCACGCCAGCCACGAGCGCGATCCGAACGCCGCCGCGTGCCGGCACTGGAAACTCGCGCGAGCGGATCGTCTCACCATCGAGCGTGGCCTCCGCCGTCACCGACGTCCCGGGGGGCACACTCGTGAATTCGGCACGGCCTTGCGCGTCGGTGACGCCCGTGACGCGACTGTCGGGCGTGACGAGCGCGACCTCCTGCCCCGGCACGTTGTTCCCCATGCGCTCGCGCACGAGGCGGATCGTCACCGTGCCATTCGGCAGTTCCGGCGCTGGCAACGGCATGCCCGACATCTGCGCGGCATCCGGCATGGCGACCTGCCCACTGGCCGGAACCGACGCGCTCCCCAGCATGCAGAGCAGCGCCAACAGTGTCGTGACGGTCAGAGGATTTCGCATGTCAGGCAGGTCGGTCGAGCGACGCGCCGCAGCCTTTGCAGAAACGGGCGTCAGGCTCGTTGCTAGTGTGGCACGCCGCGCAGGTCGGCGCCGCAAGTCCTGCACCGCAGGCCTTGCAGAAGCGGGCGTCAGGCGCATTCGGGGTGTGGCACCCCAGGCATTCACGCGACATGTCTCCGGGAACGGGCGCCGATGACAGGCGCGGAACGGCCGCGCTGGCTCCCGCAGCCACCCCCGCGCGCGCGGCCAGATCCCGCTCGACGGCGTCGCGGTAACGGGTCGAGTCGAGCTGGCGCAGCAGGCCTACGGCCCTTACCTTCAGCCGGTCGCGCATGTCCTCGAAATCGACGGCGGCGGTCTTGCGCATGGCATGGTCGAACTCGATTTCCTTGATCGACCGCAAGACCAGCGCTTTCTCGCGTTCGAGGGCGGCGCGAGTGCGACCACCCGCCGGCGCATCGGGTATTAGATCCTCGGGTGAGACCAGCGGCGACAGCGACCGGTAGGCGGCCACGGCCACGAGGCTGGTGGCCACCACCGTAATGCTCAGGACGACCACGCTCGACCTGGAGCGTCCGCCCGACACGAGCACGACGGCAGTGGCGGCGAGCATGCCAGCCAGAAGAAACAACTGCCACGGGCGGAGCCCGTGATCAGTCGAGATCGCGGAGCTCATCGTCGAGTCGCTGCTGGAGTCCGGCGTCGCCCGCCGCCGCCGGCGTGCCCAGGGCCGACGCCTCGGTACGGCCGGTGGCCCAACGGCGGGCAATCACTGCCAGGCCCACCGCCGTCAGCGCGGCCAGCGTGTACGGCATCAGCCACAGGAGGCGGTGGTAGCCCTCGTTAATGGGCCGCGCCAGGATGTGCTGCCCGCCAAATTCCTGCACGAACGACGCAATCACCTGTTCGCGAGTCTTGCCCTCGGACACGAGCGTCTTGATTTTCGCCAGCTGCGAGGCCTTGCCTTCGCAGTTCATCATGCCGCACGTGCCCGCCGGCAGCCGGCAGCCGCAGGTGCACATGATCTCGTTGGCGAGCTCGCGCTCTTCGGCCGAGCGGAACACCAGCGTACCCGCACCCGCGCCCTGCCCAACGCTGGCCGTTTGCGCCAGCACGCTCGCCGGCGCCAGCAACACGCTCAGGAGCAGAAGGATGGCGGTGGCCTCGGCCCCGACCCGCGCGCCGGCCAACGCCAACACCCGCTCCGGCAGCAGCGCAATGCCGGTGCCGAGCGCCATCAGCCCAAAGCCAATCCAGATCCAGTTGACGAGCTCGTTGACGTGCACCTCGACGCTCGCCGACTGCTCGCCCAGTTCGAACCCGGCCATGACGATGTACAGGTCTTCTGCCAGCGATCGCCGGATGGCCACCTCGGTCGTCGGCTCTTGCGGCCGGCTCCGGTAGAACCACTTGGCCGGATACATCTTGCCGATCTCGCTCCCCTGGT
>JANORI010000592.1:0-5943 GCA_031415235.1 Acidobacteriota bacterium
GACCGCGTCGGCGATGGCCTGGGTCTGGCGGCGATTCTGTCCCGTGGCCACGATGAAGAAGTCCGTGAACGCATCCGCCTTCCTCAGGTCGAGCACCAGCACGTCGTCGGCCTTCTTGTCGCGCATCGCGGCCACCGTGGCCGTAATGGCGACCGGCACCCGCGCGCGTTTCGGGGTCGTCGTGGTCGTCGTGCTCTTTCCGCTACTCGTCTTGGCCATGCAAGGCACCTACCATCTACCCAGACGTCTGGTTCGCCGCCAGACCAGACGTCTTGCCCCGCCGACGGCGGGGCCAGACAACACTGCCCCTGGCGGGGCGGAGCCACAACTAACGTCCACCGGGCGAAGCCTCGCCAGCGTACAACCCGTGCCGTCGAATGTACTGCTCGACCGGCGCCGGCACCAATCCCGAGAGCGACCGGCCATCGGCCGCGCGCGCCCGGATGTCGGTGGACGACACGTCCGGGGTCTGCGCGTTGAGCAGCGCGATGCCAGGCGTGGCGCGGGCCGCCAGCGCCGCCGCCGGCGTCACGCGCGAGGCAATCCCCGGCACGCGGCCCTGCACCGACTCCAGCGTGCCCCCTGGACGTGCCACCACCACGAAGTGCGCCAGGTCGAGCACGTCGGGGTAGCGCGACCACGTGGCGATTTCTGCAAAGGCGTCGGCGCCGATGAGGAAGAAGATCTGCGTCGCGGCCAGTCCATCGTGGTGCAGGCCGGTCAGCGTGTCGAAGGTGTACGACGGCCCCGTGCGGAACACTTCGCAATCGGACACGGTCCAGGTCGGCTCGTCCATGGCCACCAGCGCCGCCATCGCGAACCGGTGATGTTCGGAAGCCTGGGGACCCACGACGCGGTGCGGCGGTACGCGCGAGGGCACGAGCCGCACTTCGTCGAGCGCGAGCGCCTGCGCCGCGGCCAGGCCGGCCGCGCGATGGCCCAGGTGCACGGGGTCGAAGGTGCCCCCCAGAAGTCCCAGGCGCGTGGGCATCAGCGGTCGTGACTCGGCGCGAGACCGGATTCGGCGGCCTCCGCTTCGAGCTGGCGCGCGTAGGCGGCTTTGGCTTCGGCCACAAACGGCCAGGCGGCTTCGAGCAGGGCCTGCACGCCGGTGCCGGCTGCCGCTGAGATCGCCAGACAGGGCAGGCCGAGTTCGGCGGCGCGCCGCTGCAGGGCGGCCAGCCGCTCGGGTTCATCGAGGGCGTCGATCTTGTTGGCGGCCACGAGCTGCGGCTTGTCGAGCATCGCGGGATCGAAAAGCGCGAGTTCGCGGCGTACGACGTCGAGGTCGATGGCCGGGTCGCGGCCAGTGGCGCCAGAGAGGTCCACGACGTGGATCAGCACGGCCGTGCGCTCGACGTGTCGCAGGAACTGATGCCCGAGCCCGTGGCCTTCGTGCGCGCCTTCGATGAGGCCTGGCACGTCGGCAATCACGTAGGTGCGCTCGCCGCTCAGGCTCACGACGCCCAGGTTGGGCGTCAGGGTCGTGAAGGGGTAGTCGGCAATTTTGGGTCGCGCGGCGCTGGCCCGTGCGATGAGCGTGGACTTGCCTCCGTTGGGGAAGCCAACGAGACCGACATCGGCAAGCAGCTTCAACTTCAGACTCAGGCGCTTTTTTTCCCCTGGCTCGCCCGGCTGCACCTTGCGCGGCGCGCGGTTGGTGGAGGTGACGAAGTGCGCATTGCCAAGTCCGCCGCGTCCGCCCTGGGCCACGAGCACACGCTGGCCGGGCACCGTGAGGTCAGCCAGCGGCAGCCATTCGCCGGGCATTTCCGGATCGGCGACGGCCACGGTCGTGCCCGGCGGCACGGGAATTTCCACGGTCTTGCCCTTGCGCCCCGTGCGGAGCACGCCCGCGCCGCCTTGGCCGCGCTCGGCGCGATGTTCGGGGTTGTAGCGGAAGTGCAGCAGGGTATTGCGATGCGGATCGGCAACCAGGTACACCGAGCCCCCCGCGCCGCCATCGCCGCCGTCGGGACCGCCCCTGGGCACAAACTTCTCGCGACGGAAGCTCAAGCAGCCGGCGCCGCCGTGCCCCGACTCCACGACGATCTCTACATCGTCAACGAACATGTATTCCTGAACACCACGGGGATCGTGACGGCGGGTGCGGCACCCGTGGTCGCGATCCCCATGACGACCCCTGCGGGTCTATGCGAGCGGCAGGATGGTGACGTAACGCCCACGCGACCCGTGATCTTCGAACTTCACGGTGCCGGGGACCTTCGCAAACAGCGTGTCGTCCTTGCCGATGCCCACGTTGAGGCCGGGCCGATACTTGCGTCCACGCTGCCGGACCAGAATCGAACCGCCGGTGACGACGTTCCCGTCGAAGCGCTTCACGCCCAATCGCTGCGATTGGCTGTCGCGTCCGTTTCGAGAGCTTCCCTGACCTTTTTTAGTTGCCATGCCCGAATCCCATGCCGCGCTCGGCGGCAGGCCTCTTATCTCTACTGCAACTACTGCGCGACGATGTCGGTGATGCGCACGCGCGTGAGCGCGCTGCGGTGGCCGGCCGTGCGGCGGTACTGCTTACGGCGCTTCTTCTTGAAGATGCGAACCTTCGGGCCGCGGTGCGCGTGGAGTACCACGCCCACCACCTTGGCGCCCGCCACGGTCGGGGTGCCGGTCATGACCTCGCCGCCGTCGGTGCTGATGAGAAGCACGTGGTCAAACGACACCGAGGCGCCGGCTTCACCCGTGCCATCGACTTCGATTTCCGCACCGGGTTCCACGCGGAACTGGTGTCCTTGGGCCTGAATTACTGCAAACACGGGAGTTCTCCGTGACATCGTTGGGCCGCCGGCATGCCCCTAGAATCGAGCTCCACCCCCCGTGGGCGGTTGTAGCCGGGCCAGAACCATCAAGACTACCAGATTTAGCGGCTAGGTTCTAGCGCCCGCGGCGAGTGGACACGCTGACGAGCTGCGAACCGGTTGGGGCCTCTACCAGCGGGACGGAGGCAGACGAGCACTCCGCTAGGACCTAGCCCCTATTTCAAGAGCGTCCTGCTCCCTCTCACCTTCTGCGCCGTGAGGGTGTTCAGAAAGCTCGGCAGCAGCCGGTCCATCAGCTCGAAGAACGACGAGAGCGGCGGGGTCGTCTGATTGGCGTTGTAGAGAATCTCTTCCCGGAAGGTTTCGGTGTGCAGGGTTTCGCCGGTGCGCCCGTCGATGAACACGAAGCTCGGGCGCAGGATGAACCCCTTGCGTTCCATGTAAGTGCGCTCAGGCTGCACGCTCCGCCGGCCCAGCGAGTCGAAGGTCTCGCGCTCGCGCTGCACGAAGCCGCTGCGCTGCTGGGGGCGGAAGAGCACCGTGCCGGTCACGATGAGCGGCTGCTGCAGCTCGTCGCCGACCTTCTTCCAGTATTCCTTGTCGGCGAAGATCTTCTCGACGGCGGCAAACTGCGCGTCGTCGCTGACCGTGCTGTCGCCCACCGGTTGCGGCGGGGGATCCCCGGCGGCACCGCTGGCGGCCGGCTCGGCCTGGACACCAGGCAGGCTGGCCAGTGGCAGGGCGTCGGCGTCGATCACGCGGAGCGCGCCGCCTTTGTTGCGGAGCTGACTGCGCAGCAGCCGCACGGTTTCGAGATTGCCGTCGACTTCATCGGAGCCCGCCGTGACGAACCCGGCCACGAACACGCGCGAGAACGGGCGCACGTCGATCTTCGGTTGAATCGGCGTCTCGAGGGGAATCTCCACGTAGCCAGCCGAACAGCCACTCACGGCGGCGATGAGGATGAAGCTACTTACCGTCCTTGCGCCCAATGCGGTCATTGATTTCCTTGAACAGATCGAAGTTCTGCTTGATGAGGGGGTTCGACGGTTCGATCTGCAAGGCCTTCTCGTACGCCACCCGAGCCTTGTCGAGTTCGCCTTCGTGCTCGTGAGCAATGGCGAGGTTGTTGAAGGCCGGTGCGAACGTCGGGTCAAGCTCGGTGGCCCGTTGCCACCGGTAGATCGCCTCGCGCCAGAGCCCCTTCTGGGCCACCGCGATGCCGAACTCCACCTGTTTACGAGCGTCTCCCCGCGCATCGGCGTAAGCGGGCGCTGTAACGAGCGCCGACAGCAGGAAAGCGACGACCAGAACGTTTCTCATGGTGCGTAAATCCACTATAGTCTTCGGCCCCCCCACCGGCAAGTAAAGAGGGCACGTCTTGTCAGGGGACCGCGACGGTCGCATAATCGAAGGCGCCGAGGTCAACGGTACCGCCACGATCGATGTGTGTGGCTCGCGTCGGCGAGCTGCCCGCATGCGGAGGCTCGTATGACCGACCGAGAGGCTGTGGCCCTCGCCCTGTTCGGCTATCGCCGGCGCCGGCTCCTGGCGGCGCTGATTCGCACCTGGTTGCAGCGCCCGCTGCCCGACGTGGACACGCTGGCCGACCGAGAGCCCGGTGAGCCGGTGCTGGACTGGGCTTGCCGGTGTGCGTCCCACCCGGCGCCGGCCCACGACGCGCGCGCGCTGCTAGCCGATGCCGACCGGGCCCTGGCCGACGCGGAACGGCTCGGTCACGTCGCCGTCGGCTTGGGCGCGCCGGCCTATCCCGCGCTGTTGCGCGAGATTCCCGATCCGCCCCCGGTGCTCTGGGTGCGGGGCGACCAGGCCGCGCTGTCGGCGCCGCGCATGGTGGCGGTCGTGGGCGCACGGTCCGCCACCCGCGCGGGGTTCGCGATTGCGACCGACATCGCGGCCGGTCTGGCGGCGGCCGGCGTCACGGTCGTGAGCGGTCTGGCCCGCGGCGTGGACGGCGCGGCCCACCGCGCGGCGCTGGCGCAGGGCGGCGCGACCATTGGCGTGCTGGGCTCGGGCCTCGACCGCGTCTATCCGTCCGAACACGCCGACCTGGCGGCCGCGATGACCGAGCACGGCGCGGTGATCAGCGAACACCCGGCCGAGACACCCCCGCTGCCCTATCACTTCCCGCTGCGCAACCGGATCATCAGCGGGCTGTCGTCGGCCGTGGTGGTGGTCGAGGCCTCCGAGAAGAGCGGCTCGCTCATCACCGCGATGGCGGCCCTTGACCAGGGACGCGAGGTGATGGCGGTGCCCGGGCCGGTCGGCCCGGGCCGGCACCGGGGCGGGCACGCCTTGCTTCGCGACGGCGCCCGGCTGGTCGAAGGCGCCGGCGACGTGCTGGCGGAACTGGGGTGGGCTGTGCGGCCGTCTCACGGCAAGTCGTCCACTGGTCTGGACCCGGACCTGGCGGCCGAGTTGGGCTTGGAACCAGCCGTCGAAGACTTTTCTATGGATGAGGTGGCGTCGGCCACCGGACGGCCAATTCCCGCAATAAGCGCCCTTCTCGGGGCCCTGGAGATCGAGGGCCGGATCCAGCGGATTGGCGGCGGGCGTTTCATGGGGAGGCAGAATCGCGTGCTAACGTAAGCGATTCTTGAGGTCGCCCGTCCCACATGCCTAAACCCCTGGTCATCGTCGAGTCGCCCGCCAAAGCCCGCACCCTGTCCCGGTTCCTGGGAGACGACTACCGGGTCGAAGCCAGCTACGGGCACATCCGTGACCTGCCGGATTCGGCGGCCGAAGTGCCCAAAGACATCAAGGGCAAGTCGTGGGGCCGGATGGGGGTCGATACCGACGGCGACTTCACGCCGCATTATGTGGTGCCGGCCGACAAGAAGAAACACGTCCAGTCGCTCAAGGACGCCGTCAAGGGCGCCTCGGAGGTGATTCTGGCGACCGACCCTGACCGCGAAGGGGAATCGATCAGTTGGCACCTCGAGCAATTGCTGAAGCCCAAGGTGCCGGTGCGCCGGATCGTGTTCCACGAGATCACCGAAGAGGCGATTCGCGAGGCCCTCGACCACGCGCCGGAAGACGTGAACCAGAATCTGGTGCGCGCACAGGAGAGCCGCCGCATCCTCGACCGTCTCTACGGCTACACCTTGTCGCCGGTGCTCTGGAAGAAGGTGCAGACGGGCCTCAG
>JANORI010000593.1:0-3244 GCA_031415235.1 Acidobacteriota bacterium
CGGTGCTGTTCCATGCGCTCGCGCACCGACAGCGTGCGGCCGCCCTTCGTGTCTTTGGTCTCGTCGAGGGCCGGCACATTCGGCGGCGGCGCCGGCGGCGGCGAGCCGAGCAGCACTTCCATGATCCACTTGCCGCGTAGCACCGGTGACGTGCGATCGGCAATCGAGGTGAGCGCCAGCACGCTGCCGTGGCCCAGGATGCCCCGGCGATTCTCATTGGTCACGGCCACGCGCCGGAACTCCGGCCCCGTTACGTTGGGAATGCCGTAGTGGATGGCCACCCGCTCGTTGACAAACGTGTAGTCGCTGTCGAGCAGCTCGAGCAGGCTGCGGTCTTCCCGCAGCAGGCTGTCGACGAAGAGTTCGGTCTCGCGCCGCATCCCGGCGGCCAGCGTGTCGTAGTTGTCGGTATCCGGCAAGTTGTCCTGCACATTCTTGTCGTGGTCCTGCTGGCGCCGCCACTGCGCCGCGAACCGCGTCGCGAGACTTTCGGACCGCGCATCGGCCAGCATCCGCGTCACCTGCTTGCGCAAGGCCACCGGCGTGCGCAGCTGCCCGGTCGACGCGGCCTTGAGCAGGTCGGCGTCGGGCACCGTCCCCCACAGGAAGAACGAGAGCCGCGAGGCCACGTCCTGGTCGTTGAGCCGGTAGGCCTGGCCGGCGCGCATGGTCGGCGGCACTTCCTCGAGGCGGAACACGAAGCGCGGGCTCGCCAGGATGGCCTGCAGCGCAGATCGGATCGCCTGCTCGAAATCCCCGGTCTTGCGGCCTTGCTGATAGAAGCCGACGAGCACGTCGAGATCGGCGGGAGCGGTGGGCCCGCGGAACGCCCGCGCCGCCAGGTTGTTCAGAATCTCGCCGGCGCACGGGGCTTCCTCCGCCGCGCTGGTCGGCCGACACGTGAACACCAGGCGCCGGCTCACCGTGTCGGAGACGCCGGTGACCGCGTAGGGGCCGTTCACCGTCATGTCGCGGAGGTGCGGCAGCAACGTGACCCCGAAGCTCATGCTCACGTCGGCCAGCGTGTTCTCGACCGGAATGAGGATGTCGTTGATCGGCGCCTCGAACTTCTGAATGAAGGCCGCCGACACACGGTGCGGGCCGGCCTTCACCGAGATGCGCGCCGTCTTGGGATCGAGGCTGTTCTTCGGATCCGACTCGCTCATGCTCGTGTTGAGCGGGATGACCGCCACGCGCTCGCCGTCGATGGCGATGTCGAGTTCTTCGGTCATGTCCATGACGCTCAGCGTGCTGCGGCCGTAGAGTCCGCCGAGCGGCTCGTTGTGCAGGTTCACGCCGATCACGTACTCGCCGTCGGCCGGGAAGAGGTGCGTGACCGAGATGCCGCCCCTGGTGCCCATGGGTGCGCCATCGACGTGCCGCATCTGCGACATGGTGCGACCGACCTTGTAGGTGGCGGCGCTGGCCGTGGCTTCGCGGTCGCCCACCGCCAGGCGGCTGATCTGGCTGGCCGCGCGCAGGTAGCCTTGCAGCACCGTGGGCGACAACCCCTGCACGTCGGCCACGTTGTCGAAGCCGGCGCTCAGTGTGTCGGGCGGCAGGAACGCCGCGACGTCCACCTCGATGCCCAGCAGATCCTTTACCGCACGGGAGTACTCGGAGCGGTTCAGGCGCTGAAACGGCCGCCATCCGGGATTCGGGTTGATGGACGCGTGTTCATCCAAGCGCGATTCGAGCGCCGTCGTCAGCGACGCCATCGTCGAGGCATCGGGCCGCTTGGCCCCGGCCGGCGGCATCATGCCGGCGCGCAGCTTGCGGATGATCTTCTCGACCACCTGCGGCTGCTCCTGCGCCCGCATGGCGCTGAAGTTGGCGAGCGACAGCCCGCCGGCCTTTGCGCGGTCGCTGTGGCAGGTCGCGCAGTAGGTGGTGATGAGCTCGGTCTGCATCGCGGCCGACAGCGTCGTGTCGACCTCGTGTGACGGGGCGAGCCTGGATGTCGACGCGCCCCGGGGCGAGGCGGCAGGCACCGGGGCCACCTGACGCGCTGCGGTCGGCCGCGGCGCGACCGCGCGAGTCGATGGCGCTCCGGTCTGCGCGGCCGCCGTCAACCCAAGCGCCGTCACGAGCGCCGCGCCTCCGAGCCAAGTTGAACGTGTCGTCGTCATCCCTGAGCCATCCGATCCGCCGTGGTCACGCCTGCCTGCGAAAAAACGGCTTGGGCCTCCTGGGATACCCACAGCCGTTCGAACGCCGTCACCGGCCGTGCGCGCCGCACGCTAGCACGACACACACTTGTGGTGGTTCTTCGCGCCGAGTTTCTCGAGCAGTTTCAACGCCTCGGGGTACGGCTGCGTGCGCTGCACCGGGCCATTGGCCATGTCGGCGGTCGACTGCCCTTCACGGTTCACCCGGGTCACGTCGCCACCCTTCGCCACGAGGTACTCGATCATCGCGACGTCGCCGCGGGCGGCGGCCTGATGGAGCGCCGTGTTGCCTTCGTGGTCGGCGGCGTTGACGTCGGCGCCAAGCTCTTCGACGAGATAGTTCACCGCCGCCATCATGCCGGTCGGGGCGTAGCGGTGCGAATTGGCCGCAAAGCCCTCGCCGTAGCCGACGCCGGCCGCCGCCTGCAGCGGGGTCACGCCCGGCGCGCCTACCGGCAGCGCGGGCAGACCCGACACGTCGCCGCCTTCGCGCACCCCGGCATCACCCACGCGGGGACGCCCGGCCGGCTTGGTCGTGGGAATGCTCGGGTCGGCGCCGTAGGCCACGAGCAGTTTCATCGCGTCGAGATCCGACGCATAGGCTGCGCGCCAGAAGGCCGTGGCGCCGATCTCGTCGACGCCCGACAGGTCGAAGTTGTAGCCGGAGTACCACACCTTGAACCGCAGCCGGACGTTGGGGTCGGCGCCCCTGTCGAGCAGCGCCTTCATGGTGTCGAGGTAGGTGGCCTTCTGCTGCAGATACGAGCGCGGCTGGGGATAGAGCGCCTTGGGCGCCCACTGCACGTTGACCACGCCGTAGAGAGGCGTCACGCCGTTCTCGGCCGCCAGGTTGGGATCAGCGCCCCTGCCGAGCAGATACAGCGCGACATCGAAGTGGCCGTTGGCGATCGCGAGCACGAGCGGACTGCTCTTGTCGCCTGCGTTCACCTGATTCACGTCGGCGCCGGCATCGAGCAACACCTGCACCGCGTCCATCGATCCCTGACGTACGGAAAAGAGCAGCGGGGTCAGGCCGCCCTGCCAGCCGACCAACTCGTTGTAGCGGAACTGACGGT
>JANORI010000594.1:0-3440 GCA_031415235.1 Acidobacteriota bacterium
ATCCGACTGCAGGATCTGCGGCATCAGCTTCAAGAAGGTCTGGATGGAGCCCTTCGCCCAGCGATGCTGCTGGCTCTTGAAGGCGTTCATCTCGACCGGCAGTTCCGCCGGGGCCACATGGTCTGGCAGGAACACGAACCGCCAGCCCCGAAGCTGCGTGCGGTAGCTCAGATCGAGGTCCTCGGTCAGCGTGTCGTGCTGCCAGCCGCCGCCGTCGATGATGGCGGCCTTGCGCCAGATGCCGGCAGTGCCATTGAAGTTGAAGAAACAGCCGCCGCGGTTGCGGCTGCCGTGCTCGAGCACGAAGTGCGCGTCGAGCAGGATCGCCTGAATCTTCGTGAGGAGCGAGTAGTCCTCGTTCACGTGTCCCCAGCGCGTCTGCACCATCGCCACCTTGGCGTCGGTGAAGTGGTGCACGGTGGCCTGCAGGAAATCGCGCTTCGGAATGAAGTCGGCGTCGACGATGGCCATGAAGGTGCCGCGCGCCACCTGCATGCCCGCCTCGAGCGCGCCGGCCTTGTAGCCCGAGCGATCGGTGCGGTGGAGGTACTTGATGTCGACGCCTTCGGCCGCATGGCGAAGCACGGCGGCTTCGGCAATCGCGCGCGTCTCGTCGGTCGAGTCGTCGAGCACCTGGATTTCCAGTTTCTCGCGCGGGTAGTCGATGGCGCAGACCGAGTCGACCAGCCGGTCGACGACGTACATCTCGTTGAAGATCGGCAACTGGATCGTGACGACGGGCAGCGTCGCAAAATGCGCTTCCGGCACCGGCACTTCGTGCTTGTGCCGCATGTAGAGGTACACCATGTAGTACCGGTGCCACCCATACACGGCCAGGATCACGAGCACGAAGAAATAGGACGCGAGGATGAGAGTTTCTGCGAGCGTCATCGGGTATGTAGCCGTTCGTTCACGCTAAGACAAATAAATACCGATTATAGTTGACTACTTCCGTAAGTCAACGGATCCAAGGCACGAACGAACCATGACCCCAGGCGAGATTCGGGCGCTCGTTGAAGCAATTCACTCGGGAACGGTGGCGCCCGCCGATGCCGAGGCGCAGCTGCTGGCCGAGCTGCGCAGCCAACCGTTCGAAGACCTGGGGTTCGCCAGGGTCGATCACCATCGGGCGGTGCGACAAGGTTTCCCGGAAGTCGTGCTGGGACTTGGAAAGACGGCTGACCAGATTGCCCAGATCGCAGCTCGCATCGCGGCGCGCGGCGCCCCGCTGCTGGTCACGCGCGTCACGCCCGAGGCATGGGAGGCCGTGCGCGCGGTCGTGCCCGGCGTTCAGTATCACGAGCTGGCCAGGGCCATCACCTTGCCCCGCGACCTGCCCAAGGCCGCGGGCACGATCGTCGTCGCCTCGGCCGGCACCTCGGACCTGCCGGTCGCCGAGGAAGCCGCGGTCACGGCTGAAATCATGGGCAATGACGTCGTGCGAATCTACGACGTCGGCGTAGCCGGCATTCACCGGGTGCTCGCCGAACGCCCGCGGCTGGAGTCGGCTCGGGTCATCGTGGTCGTCGCCGGCATGGAAGGCGCGCTGCCAAGCGTGGTGGCCGGCATGGTCAACGTCCCCGTGATTGCGGTGCCCACGAGCATCGGCTACGGCGCCAGCTTCGGTGGCCTCGCGGCCCTGCTCGGCATGCTCAATTCGTGCGCCAACGGCGTGGCCGTCGTGAACATCGACAATGGCTTCGGCGCCGGCTGCATGGCCAGCATGATCAATCACTCCTGAGGCGGGCGCCGCGGGCGGGGGAGGCACTCCCGAAAGGCGCACCGCGTCCGGCTACCCTATTCGTTCGCCCTCACGTCGTAACGCATCGCGCCGGCGATGTTGCCCTCGGGATCCTCGAAGAAGATCAGGTCGCCCACGCCTGGAATCGTGGCCTTTTCCATCAGGATGCGACCGCCCCCGGCGACGACGGCTGCGGCCACCACGTCCACGTCGTCAACCGCGATCGTGCATTCGAAGCCGTTCATGCGCCGGCCCGGTGCCAGCTCACGGCGCCCCTGCAGCGACCCGAGCGGACGCCCGTCTGACTCACCCGTCGCGATCATGAAGAACCCCGGCGGCCCCCAGGGCTGGAACGTCCAGCCAAATACCTGCTCGTAGAAACGGCGCGCGCGCGGCAGATCGTCCGCGTTGATGGAAAAGTGCCTGACGTTGCCCATGCCTGACCTCCAGATGAGCGAGATCCTATCGTTTCTTTGGCGGTGTGGCTTTCGCTACACTGCCTTGTTCATCGCCGCCTTCCGCCGGGAACCGGGCCCCACCCCCGGACGCCACTTCGCGGACTGATCCATCATTGCAAGGTCCCGGACATGACTCCCGCCCTGCTTCGCACGCTCGAGTTCGACCGCATCATCGATGCGCTCGCCAGTTTCGCGCTCACGCCCGTCGGCAAGGTCCGCATGCTGGGCGAACGGCCGCAGGCCGACCGCGCCGTCGTGGCGCAGGCTCTCGCTGCCACGAGCGAGGCCGTGCGGTACGTCGAGCAGCACTCGCTGTTCCCCCTGCGCGCGGGCGCCGGACTCGACCAGGCGCTGCAGTCGCTGCCGGTCGAGGGGCGCCCGCTCGAGGCGCTGCAGCTGCGCATTCTGGCCGACTTCGTGGCGTCGATTGCCGACGCGCAAACGGCCGTGAACCGCGCGCCGGGCACCTACCCCATCCTGCAGAAGCTGGTGGCCCGGCTGGCGCCCTTCGCCGACGAGGTGGCGGCCGTGCGCCGCGCCATCGACGTGAACGGCGACGTGCTCGACGACGCCAGTCCGCGCCTTGCGGCGATCCGAGAGCGCCTCCGTCGCCAGCGCGCGAAGCTGCGCACCACGCTCGAGCAGTTCGCCAAAGGCCGCGACACCGCGAAGTACCTGCAGGAGCAGGTCGTCACGAGCCGCCACGGGCGCTTTGTGCTGATGGTGCGCGCCGAGCACAAGGCGTCCATTCCGGGCATCGTGCACGGCTCGTCGGCGAGCGGCGCCAGCCTGTTTCTGGAGCCGATGGCATCGGTCGAGATCAACAACGACATCGTCGCGGCGGAAGAAGAAGAAACCGAAGAGATCTTCCGCATTCTGCTCGAACTGAGCGCCCGGTTCCGCGCCCGGCCCGGCGACTTTCGCGTGGCGCTGGCCGTGGCCGAAGAGCTCGACCTGCTGCAGGCACGCGCGCGCCTCGCCCACGCGATGAACGCCGTGGAGCCGGTGCTATCGACCACCGGCCATATCGAGCTGCGCGAGAGCCGCCACCCGCTGCTGATCCAAGCCGTCGTCGATCGCCTGGACGACGCGTCGGAACGCCGCGCCATCACCCCGGTGCCCGTGGACATCGCGCTCGTGCCGCCGTCGCGGGTGCTGCTCATCACGGGGCCGAACACCGGCGGCAAGACCGTGGCGCTCAAGACCACGGGGCTGCTGGCGCTGATGGCCCAGGCCGGCCT
>JANORI010000595.1:0-5985 GCA_031415235.1 Acidobacteriota bacterium
GCCCACACCGTGCTGGTCGTGGGCGGCGAAGGCTGGCACCGGGGCGTCATCGGCATCGTCGCCTCGAAGCTCGTGGACGCGTTCTACCGTCCGGCGATCGTGCTGTCCATCGAGGACGGCGTGGCACACGGCTCGTGCCGCAGCATCCCGGGATTCGACGTGCTCGCCGCACTCGAGTCGTGCGCGCCGCTATTGCAGCGTTTCGGCGGACACAAGCAGGCGGCGGGACTGCAGCTCGAGGCGTCCCGCATTCCGGAGTTCCGGCGCGCGGTGAACGACTATGCGCACGCACACCTCGGTCCCGACGACCTGCGTCCCACTCTGCACCTCGACGGCCCGCTCGACTTCGACGGCATCACTCCGTCGTTCATGACCGATCTGACGTCGATGGCGCCGTTCGGCCTCGGCAATCCGAAGCCGATCTTCACGACCGGACCGGTGGAAGTCGTCGATGGTCCGCGTCGTCTCAAGGAGCGTCACCTGAAGATGTCGCTCCGGCAGCGGGGCCGCACTTTCAGGGCCATCGCCTGGAACAGCGTCGACAAGGAACCCGTGATTGCGGACCCGGGAGGCGGACTCGAGGTGGCGTACGCCCTCGAGCAGAACGAGTTCAACGGCGCCACGTATACCGAGCTGCGCCTGTCCGACGCCCGGCGCACGGCGTGACGGCGGCTTGCGCCCGTTGGGTCGATCCGTCACGATGGCCTGAGGACCAGGAGAGATGACGACGTGGCAGCGCCGTGGGCGACTCGTGGCAGGTGTGGTCGCCGTCGCGGTGGCCGCCGGCACCTATTGGGCCACCAGTAGCCGACGGGTGCCCACCACCCCGCCCCCGGTAACGCCGCTTGCGCCCACCATCACGTCGCAAGTGCGTGGCGGCGAGGCCGCGCAGAGCACCGGCGCGCGGGAAGAGTTCGCCATCAACTTCGACTCGCAGCGTACCTATTCCGACGGCCGCGCCGTCGCCTCCGGCCTCACGGTACGCGTCCCCAATCGCGGGGGGCGCAGCTTCACCGTGGTGGCGAAGGAGGGTACCGTGGGCGCCGGACAGTCGTCCGTGGTCATGACCGGCGACGTCGTCCTCACGGCCTCCGACGGCCTCGTGGCCAAGACCGACAACGCCAGCTACTCCGACGGCGAGGGGATCGTGCGGGCGCCTGGGCCCGTATCGTTCACGCGCCGCGGTACCAAGGGCGCAGGCGTCGGCTTCGTCTACGATAAACACCGCGACACGATCTGGATGCTCGACAAGTCGGTGGTGCACGTCGAAAGCGATGCGGCGGGCGGCGACATGGACATCAGCTCCGGCGCCTTCGGCGAGGCGAGGCGCGAGCGCTATCTGCGGCTCGAACGCGGGGCGCAGGTAACGAGGCCCGGACAGACCATCACCGCCGACGACGTGATGGTCTACCTGCTCCCTGACCGCGATGAACCCGATTCGATCGAGCTGCGCGGCAACGGCGTCATCACCGGCGGGGAAGGCATGGGCCCGCTGCGCGCCATGCGGGCCCACGACATCAACCTCGACTACGCCGACGACGGCCGCACGCTGCAGCATGCCACCCTGGCCGGACAGGCGAGCATCACGCTGGCCGCCGCGGCCGGCAACGCCACCGGGCAGCGTCTGGAGGCCGAGTGGGTGGACCTGTCGCTCGGGCCCGATGGCGGCATCACGCGCCTGGTCGCCCGGGAGCGGCTGCTCGTCACGTTGCCGGCGCAGAGCGGCGCCCCCGCGCGCACGATCCGGGCGGCCGAACTGACCGGCGACGGAGCGGCCGGCGGGGGGCTGACCGCCATGCGCTTCACGGGCGGCATCGACTTTCGCGAGGGCAGCACGGCGCGGACCCCGCCTGTGCGTCAGGCCACATCGTCGGTCCTGACGCTTGCCCTTGGCACGAGCGGCGCGGCCGAACGCGCGACCTTTACAGGTGAGGCGCGGTTCGAGGACGGGTCGCTGCGGGCCACGGCGGCTGAGGCCCGGTACTTCATCGCAGGCGACCGGCTGGAGCTCGTGGGCCAGGACGGCGTCCCGCCGCCGAGCGTCACCGACACGGGCCTGCGGATCGACGCGACCGCCATCGCGATCGGGCTTGCCACAAGCGCCGTGACCGCCACGGGCGCAGTGTCGAGCGTGATGCAGCCGGCGGCGGCACGCAGCGGCGCCGGGGCCGCCCGCACCCCGGCGTTGCTCGACGGCGGCCAGCCGCTCATTGCCAGCGCCGCCTCGCTCGAGTACGACAGCCAGGCCCGCCGCGCTGTCTACTCCGGCCGCGCCCGATTGTGGCAAGGCGACACCAATATTCGCGCCGAGCGCATCGTGCTCGATGAGGCACGCGGAGACCTGTCCGCCTCGGGCGGTGTCACCTCCACCCTGGCGCTGCGGGCGGCGGCCGGCCCCACCGGCACGAAGGGCACCATCGCGCGCGGCGACGAGATGGGGTACGACGACGCAGCCCGCACCGTCACCTACACGAAGAACGCGCAGGTCAACGGGCCACAGGGCGACCTGACCGCCGACCGCATCGCGCTCGTGCTCGCCAGCCCCGAGCGCGCCCTCGAGCGCATCGAAGGCTATGGGACGGTCGTGGCGCGCGTGGCCGCACGCGATGCCCGCGGCGGCCGGCTCACCTATCACGCGGCCGACGAGCGCTACGTCTTCACAGGCGCGCCGGTGCAGTTCACCGAGGAATGCCGCGTGACGACCGGACGCACGTTGACCTTCTTCGGCACGGCCGGTAAGCTCATCGTCGATGGCAATCAGGCGACGCGCACCGTGACCAAAGGCGGGGGACGCTGCGACCCGCCGCCACCCCCGTAAATGGCCACGCTGCGCACCGACGCTCTCACGAAGACCTACAGCGGCCGTACGGTGGTGCGTGGCGTCAGCCTCGACGTCAGCGCCGGCGAAGTCGTCGGGCTGCTCGGCCCGAACGGGGCCGGCAAGACGACGACCTTCTACATGACCGTTGGCTTGATCGCGCCTGACCGAGGCCGCGTGCTGCTTGACGAGCAGGATGTCACCGACGACCCGATGTATGTGCGGGCACGGAAGGGCATCGGCTATCTGCCGCAGGAGCCGTCGATCTTTCGCGGGCTCACGGTTGAGCAAAACCTGCTCGCCATCCTCGAGACCCTGCCGCTCAGCCGCGCGGAGCGCCGTACCAGGCTCGCCGAACTGCTGGCCGAGCTCGGCCTGACACATCTGGCCACGTCCGCCGCCTACACGCTCTCGGGCGGGGAGCGGCGGCGCGCCGAGATCACCCGCGCCCTCGTGATGTCGCCCAGGTTCATCCTGCTCGATGAGCCGTTTGCCGGCATCGACCCGATCGCGGTCACCGACATCCAGCAGATCATCTTCCACCTGAAGGCGCGTGGTATCGGCGTGCTCATCACCGACCACAACGTCCGTGAAACGCTGCGGATCACCGACCGTGCCTACATCGTGAACGACGGTGCCATATTCAAGGCCGGCACCCCGGCAGCACTGGCCTCGGACGACGATGTCAGGCGGATTTACCTCGGCCAGGATTTTCGACTGGACTGACCTCCCCCGAAACTTGTCATGATTCTTGCACAGGGCTGCTAGAATCTCAGTCGGGCAAGGGTCCACCACCGGTTCGCCGGTACCGTTATGGCCATTCATCAGAAGCTCCAGACGAGGCTCTCGCAGAAGCTGATTCTGACGCCATCGCTCCAGCAAGCCATCAAGCTGCTGCCGATGTCGACGCTGGAACTTGCCGACATGCTGAATCAGGAAGTCGTCGAGAACCCTCTGCTCGAGGAGATCCCGTCGGAAGACCTGCAGGCCAGCGAGGCGCAGCCGGCCACCGACAAGGCCGACGAACAGGACGCTCAGCGCACCGAGGGCAAGGTCGAGAACTGGGAAGACAACGACTACGAGTACTACTTCAGCGAGTACCTCGACGATGGCTACCGCTCGCGCGTGCCCACCGAGGTGAAGGAGCTGCCGCCGATCGAGAACACGCTCTCGACCGGCTCGTCGTTGACCGACCACCTCGAATGGCAGCTCTCGCTCAAGACCGACGACGCGGTTGAACGCGCCATCGGCACCGCCATCATCGGCAATCTCGACGATGACGGCTACCTGGTGGCCTCGGTCAGCGAGATCGCCCAGATGGGGCCCTGGCCAGTCGAGCGCGTGGAAGAGGCGCTGCGGCTCGTGCAGACCTTCGACCCCACCGGCGTGGCGGCGCGCGACCTGCAGGAGTCGCTCACGCTGCAGCTGCGGCAACTCGGCCTCGACGGCACCCCGACTGAGCGCATCGTCGCCGAACACCTGCGGCTGCTGCAGAACCATCAGATCCCCGAACTTGCGCGGAAGATGGGCATGAGCATCGAGGATCTGCGCGAGCACATCGAGGTCATCCGCCATCTCGACCCCAAGCCTGGCGCCCGCTACAACCAGCGCCAGCCCGAGTACGTGATGCCGGACGTCTACATCGTCAAGGTCGACGACCAGTACGTCGCCGTGCTGAACGACGATGGTCTGCCGCAGCTGCGCATCAGCTCGTCGTACAAGCGGCTGCTCGACAAGGACCAGGCCGACGCCGACACGCGGTCGTACGTGAAGGATCGCTTCAACGCCGCGCGCTGGCTGCTGAAGTCGGTGGAGCAGCGGCAGAAGACCATTCAGAAGGTCGCCACGAGCATCATCAACTTCCAGCGCGATTTCCTCGAGCACGGCATCGAGCACCTGCGGCCGCTCGTGTTGCGCGACGTCGCCAACGACATCGGCATGCACGAGTCCACCGTGAGCCGCGTGGTCACCAACAAGTACATGCACACCCCGCAAGGGGTGTTCGAGATGAAGTACTTCTTCCACAGCGGCATCAGCAGCACGTTTGGCGACGCCGTGTCGTCGGTCACGATCAAGCAGCGGATCCGGAAGATCATCGAGGCCGAGGATCCGCGCAAGCCGCTCAGCGACTCCAAGATCGTGAGCATCCTGCAGCGCGAAGGTCTGGTGCTCGCCCGTCGCACGATTGCGAAATACCGCGAGGAGCTCCGTATTCCCACCTCCAACCAGCGCAAGGTTCTGTACTAGCGACCGCGCCCATCATGCTGCCTCTGCCCGTCGTCTCGGTGGGAGACCTGCTCCGCGGTCGCGGCGAGCTGATCGGCTTCGGGGTCGAGCTGCTCGCGGGCGCCGCTGGCCTCGACCGCGTGATCACGAGCCCCTACATCCAGAAGACGGGCCTCGCACTCGCGGGGTACCACGAATACCTGCGGCCGGGACGGGTGCTGATCTACGGGGACAGCGAAGTGCGGCACCTGCAGAGCCTCGCGCCGGCGGTTCGCAGCGATGTGCTCGCTCGGTCGTTTGCCGCCTCGATTCCATGCGTGCTGTCCACAAGCGCGTTGCCACTACCCCCTGAAGTGGCCCAGGAGGCCGAGCGCGCCGGAGTGCCGCTGCTGCGGACCTCGATCTCGACGCCGCTCGCAATCGGCAAGCTGATGTCGCTGCTCGAGGACCGCCTGGCCTCGCGCGAGGTGGTGCACGGCGTGCTCCTGGACGTGCTCGGATTGGGTGTGCTGCTGGTCGGGGAGAGCGGCATCGGCAAGAGCGAGTGCTCCCTCGACCTCATCGGCCGCGGGCATCGCCTCGTGGCTGACGACGCCGTCGAAGTGCGCCGCCGCGCCGAAACGGTGATCATCGGTACGGCGCCGGTGGCGACGCGGTACTTCATGGAGATCCGCGGGCTCGGCCTCATCAACGTGCGCGAGATCTTCGGCGTGGCGTCGACGCGTCTCTCGAAGCGGGTCGAGTTCGTGGTCGGGCTCGAACGATGGGATGCGGCCCGCACCTACGACCGGCTCGGTCTCGACGACGCGTTCCACGATCTGCTCGGCCTGCGCATTCCGATGGTGACGATGCCGGTGGCACCGGGCCGCACGGTCGCCACCCTGGTGGAGGTCGCGGCGCGGAACCAGTTGTTGCGCAATCGCGGGGTGCACACGGGCCGC
>JANORI010000596.1:0-5309 GCA_031415235.1 Acidobacteriota bacterium
GGGGCGGCCGTCGACCTCGCGGTGGCCGCGGCGCTGGCGCTTGGCTGCGACCTTCAGGAGACGTCGGTCTTCGCGCGGAAGAACTACTTCTATCCCGACTTGCCGAAGGGCTACCAGATCTCGCAGTACGAGCGGCCGCTCGCGACAGGCGGGCACGTGGTGGTCGACGACGGACAGGGCCCCCGCGCAATCCGCTTGACTCGCATCCACATGGAGGAGGACGCCGGCAAGTCCCTGCACGAGGGGTTTGCCGACTCCGACCGCCGCACCTACGTGGACTTCAACCGAGCGGGCGTGCCGCTCATCGAGATCGTGAGCGAACCCGAACTCCGTTCGCCGACCGAAGCGGCCCACTACTTCGAAATCGTGCGTCGCCTGCTCGTCTGGATCGGGGCCAACGACGGCAACATGGAAGAGGGCAGCCTGCGGTGTGACGCCAACGTCTCGGTGCGTCCGAAGGGAGCGACAGCGCTCGGCACGAAGGCGGAGGTCAAGAACGTCAACTCGTTCCGCTACCTGCAAAAGGCGCTCGAGTACGAGATCGCCCGGCAGATCGACCTCGTCAGCCGCGGTGAGCGTGTGGTGCAGGAGACGCGACTGTTCGACTCCGCCCTGGGTCGGACGTTCTCGATGCGCAGCAAAGAAGAAGCGCACGACTACCGCTACTTTCCGGAGCCGGACCTGCCGCCGCTGGTGGTGTCGATGGCGCGCCGGGCTCGCATCGCTGCACAGATGCCGGAGCTGCCAGGTGAGCGCCGCGCGCGCTTCGTGACGCACTACGAGCTGCCGGAGTACGACGCAGCGGTGTTGACGGAAACTCGCGGCATGGCCGACTACTTCGAGGCAGTGGCCGGCGCGTCTGGCAACGCGAAGGCCGCCAGCAACTGGGTGATGGGCGAGGTGCTGCGGTTGTTGAAGACCCACGACGCCACGATCGCGTGCGTCGGCGTCACGGCCGAGGCGCTCGGTGCGCTGATCCGTCTGGTGGACGGCGGCAGCATCAGCACGACCGTCGCCAAGGGAGTCTTCGAGCAGATGTACGGCACCGGGCGTGACGCCGCGGACCTCGTCGCCCAGCAGGGACTCGCCCAGATCTCGGATGACAGCGCGCTGGGGCGGCTCGTGACACAGGTGCTCGAGGCCCAGCCGGACGCCGTGGCCCAGTACCGTGGCGGCAAGAAGGCGACCTTCGGATTCCTCGTCGGCGAGGCGATGAAGGCGTCGGGCGGCACGGCCGACCCGAAGCGCCTCAGTCAGTTGATTCGCGCGTCGCTCGACGCCTGAATCGCGTGCAACAGCGGCACCAAGCGGCCACCGGCCTGCTAGTATGTCCGGCACGCGCCCGACAGCGACGGCCAGCGGCGCGCAAGGGGCGGAGCCACTCGTGATCGACCTGCACAACGTCACGAAGGTGTACGGCACCGACGTGCTTGCACTGGACAACCTGTCATTCACCGTCGACAAGGGCGAGTTCGTGTTCCTCACGGGGCCGAGTGGCGCCGGCAAGTCGACGTTGCTCCGGCTGCTACTTCGCCAGGAAATTCCCACCGACGGCTCGTTGCAGGTGGGCGGGCGGGAGCTGGCCTCGCTCAACAGTCACGAAGTACAGGCCTACCGCCGTTCGCTCGGCGTGGTGTTCCAGGATTTCAAGCTCATCGCCACCAAGACCGTCTTCGACAATGTGGCCTTCGTGATGCGGGTGCTGGGCGTGCCGGTGGAGCAGCAGCGGCGCAAGACCTATCAAGTGCTCAAGTGGGTGGGGCTGCAGCATCGGGCCACGGCCTACCCGCCGGAACTCTCGGGCGGGGAACAGCAGCGGATCGCGATCGCGCGCGCGCTCGTGAACGAGCCCCAGGTCGTGCTGGCCGACGAGCCCACCGGCAACCTCGATCCCGATCTATCGCTCGAGATCATGGACCTCTTCCGCGACATCAATGCCAGCGGCACCACGGTACTGGTCGCCACGCACGATCGTGCGCTCATCGCGCACGTCGGGCGCCGCGTGCTGCACCTCGAGCAGGGCCGAGTGCCGAGGGACGACGCATGAGGGCGCTGTCGTACGCATGGCAGGAGGCGGTCGTGAGCCTCGGACGGGCGCGATGGACGCTGCTGCTCTCGATTGCGACGATTGCCGTCGCCTTTGCGATGCTCGGGGCCTTCCGGGTCGTGTCATCTACTGTGACCCGGATCGCCGAGAGCTGGACGCAATCGGCCGAGCTCTCGGTGTATCTCGACGATGTCGTGTCTGACACCGAGCGCACCGCGATCCGCCAGCAGCTCGCGAGCGAATCGGCGGTGGCTGGCGTCACCTACGTGACCAAGGAAGAGGCGCTGGCGCGTTTCGGGGCCGAGTTTCCGGAATTGGGCGATGTGACCGGGTCGCTCGACGCCAACCCATTCCCCGCGGCGTTCGAAGTTCGCGTCACGGAGGCCGGCATGGCCGACGGCGCTCAGGCGCTCGCCACGGCGGTGTCGACGCTGCCCGGCGTGGCCGACGTGCGCTACGACCAGCGTTGGCTGGCCCGGCTCGTCGCGGTGCTGACGGCCTTGCGCACGGCTGGATGGGTGGCGGCGCTGGCGCTGGTCCTCGGTGCGGCGACGACCGTGGTCGCAGTGGTGCGGCTGTCGTTCGAGGCGCGGCGTGACGAAATCGGCATCATGGCGCTCGTGGGGGCGCCGGTGCTCTACATCCGTGGTCCCTTCGTGATGGAGGGGGCGATTCAGGGCGCCCTCGGGGCGCTCGTGGCCCTCGGAGGGCTGGCGGCGCTTGGTCGCACGCTATCGCGCGCCCTCGGACCCGCCGTCGCCGCGCTCGGGCCCGAGAGCCTTCGGGCTCTGGCATGGACCGAGGCGGCGGCGCTCGTGCTGGCCGGAGCGCTCGTCGGCGCCGCGGCTGGACTGCTGGCCACGTGGCGGTGGAATCCCCAAGGTCCGGTCGACAAAGGTCCGGTCGCCCGTTGACACGTCCGTCACTGCGGCTTTACACTCGACACCATCCGCATGATGCACAGGATCGAAGGCCCCATGCCGCAATTCCTGAGCGATAGACCCCTGCCTTCACCCGTCCTTTCCCTGATTGAGTTCTACCGAGAAGAGTTCGTGAAGCATCAGGCCTGCCTGGATGCCCAGCGCGAATACTTCTCGGAGCACGCGATCAGCTCCGTGGAATCGGCCTTGTGCCGAATCATCGCGGAGATCGACGCGCTCTCTTACAAGGACGACGCCGACATCGTGGTGGCGCAGCTCTTGAAAGAGTTCGACGTCGTGACCAGGCTGTCGGCTTGGACCGACCCTCTCCACATCAACTGACCGGCTCGCTCGAGCGCTTGCGCGCCGATGCTGCCGCTGTAGCCGCCTCCGCGGTGGCGGCCGTATCGCCGTACGTGCTGGTGCCGTTGGCGATGGCCGGCATGGCTGATGCGGTGGCGCAGATGCCGCGTCGCCTGCACGTGCTCGCGGTGGGCAAAGCAGCGGCCGCGATGTTCGAGGCCTTCCGCGCGGTCGAGCCGCGCCCCATTGCCAGCGCTCTGATCGTCGGCCCACACTGCCCCCACGACTGGCCCGGCGAGTTCGCCTTCGTCGAAGGCGGACACCCGTTGGCCGACCAGGGCAGCGTGACGGGCGGGCGCCGCGCGCTCGCGCTTGCGCAGACAGTGCCTGACGACGGCTGCCTTGTCTGCCTGCTGTCGGGCGGCGCCAGCGCGCTCATGGCGGCGCCGATGTCCGGACTCACGCTGGCAGCCAAGCAGCGGGTCGTGGCGCAGGTCATGAGAGCCGGCGGTGACATCCGTGCCTTGAATGTCGTGCGTAAGCATCTATCGGCGGTGAAGGGCGGACGCCTGGCCGCGGCGTGTCTGGGGCGTGTGGTCACGCTGGCCATCTCCGACGTGATCGGCGACGACTTGAGCGTCATCGGCTCGGGGCCGTGCGTCGCTGACGGCTCCACGTGGGATGACGCGCACCGGGTCTTGCAGCAGTTCGCCGGCGACGCGCCACCAAACGTCGAGGTGCTCGCGCTGGTCGATGCGGGCCGTGCCGGGCACCTCGCCGAGACGCCCAAACCCGGGGACCCGCGACTTGCGCGCTCGACGGCGCGAGTGATCGGCGGCCGCCAGCAGGCGATGTCAGCCGCGGCGGCCACGGCGGCCAGGCTCGGCTATGTTTCCCACGTCATCGACGCGCCCGTATCCGGCGAGGCGCGGGACGCCGCTGCAGCGTGGTGGCGCGACGCGCAGGCGTGGTTGGCCGGCGTCGGCGCACCCGTGGCGCTCGTGTCGAGCGGCGAGACGACCGTCACGGTGCGCGGCCCCGGCCGAGGCGGCCGCAATCAGGAGTTCGGACTGGCGCTGGTCGAACCGCTTGGCGCGGCGGCGCGCGAGACGGCCGTGGTCTCCATCGGCACCGACGGCATCGATGGCCCCACCGACGCGGCTGGAGCCTTGGTGGACTCCGGCACGGCGGCCCGAGCGCTAGTGCTGGCGCTGGATCTCCCCGCGGCGTACCTTGCCCGCAACGACAGCTACGTGTTCCTCGATGCGGTCGGCGGTCTCGTACGCACCGGGCCGAGCGATACCAACGTGGGCGACATTCAGGTCCTGCTCAGCAAGCGGGCCTGATAGGCTAGCAACGATTCGCCCCGCGTGGCGATGACTGCACACCGTGACCGACCAGGACGCTCTGCTCAGGGCCATTCGTACGCATGCCGGCCCACCGGCGAGCGCGCGGGATCTCGCGCGCACCCTCGGCATTCCGCGGGAGGCGCACGCCTCATTCACGCGCCAGCTCCGCCAGCTCGCTGCGAGCGGGGCGCTGGCGGTCGTGCGCGGCAACCGATACGCGCTGCCGGAGCGCACCCACGACGTCACAGGACGCCTACAGGGACACGCGAGCGGCTACGCGTTCGTCATGCCAGTGGGCGGCGGCCAGGACGTCTTCATTCCGGCCGTCCGGCGCGCCGGGGCGATGCACGGTGATCTCGTCACGGCGCGCGTGGAGGCCCGCAAGGACGACGGCCGCGCCGAAGGGCGGGTGCTCGAGGTCGTGGAACGGCGCAGTGCGCGTGTGGTCGGACAGATGCGGCGCGACCGCAAGGGCATTACCGTGGTGCGTCCGTTCGATGCGCGGCTCGATGCCGACATCCGCGTCTCGATTGACGAGAGCCTGACGGCCGACGACGGCGACATGGTGACCGTGGAGGTCACCCGGTGGCCAGGCGTGACCGCCGAGGCCTCTGGGCGCGTCATCGAGGTCCTGGGCGCGCTCGACGACCCTGGCGTCGACACCGAGGTGGTGCTGCGCAAGCACGGCAT
>JANORI010000597.1:0-7030 GCA_031415235.1 Acidobacteriota bacterium
GTGCCGGTCGACTTCGCGCCAGCACCACGGCCAGGCCCCCGCGTAGCCGCCAGCCAGTGCGGCAGCGGCCAGGGCCACTGCGTGCATGGCCCCACGCCCAGTGGCGTCGTGCGCGGCGTCTCCGCGCGCCGAGAACTCGCCCAGCACGACGGGGCGTGTGAGTCCAAGTGACGCGTACGGCGTCTGCAGGAGATCCAGATCGCAGGCCGGGTCGTAGTAGGTGTGCGCCTGCAGGAAGTCCAGCCCCATCCTGGGATCGTCCCACCACGAGGTAAACCGCAGGCGGGCGCCGCCGACGGTGACGAGGCCCGCCTCGGCCCGGTGCAACTCCCCCGCTGCGTCGCGGATCCACGCGGCCAGGACATCGAAGGGCATGGGCGTGATCGTCGCGGCGGGATGAAGTTCGGCCACGATCCAGTCAGGCTCGTTCAACAGATCCCACGCGAAGATCGCCCGCCCGAGGTGGGCGTGGGAGCCACGGGCGCCGTAGCGATGGGCCAGCGGCGCCACGACCGTGTCGAGCAACCGCGACTGTCCTTCCGGATCGGCCAGCCAGGCCCGGTGGCCGCCCACGACGGCGCCCGCCATCTCGGTGGGGCCGAACGCGAGCGTATGGTCGAAGAGCACGGGGACGAGCCGCACGCCGGCCTCCAGGGCCAGCGCGCACAGCGCGTCAAGATCCTCGAGCGCGCCGTTCAGGAAGCCCGCCGGCCACCCCCGGTCGTCGATGCGGATGCCGCCGCGGGCGTCAGTGAACGCGAACCATCGCACCGCCTCGACGCCGGCCGCGGCCATGGCTCGCAGGTCGGCGGCGATCTCGACAGGGGCCGACGTGATGCCAGTGCGAGCGCCCCACACCGTCGGCCCGAAGTCGCCGCCGTAGTGCCGCCACGGGTAGTTCACGCCGGGGATCAGCATGGGCCCAGCCTTGGGTAGACTGACACCATGTGCCGAAACATCCGCACGTTGTTCAACTTCGACCCGCCTGCCACCGACGACGAGATTCGCGCCGCGTCGCTGCAGTTCGTGCGCAAGCTGAGCGGGTTCACGGCGTCATCGAAGGCCAACGAGGCCGCGTTCGGCCAGGCCATCGACGAGGTGGCGGCCGTCGCGCGGCGTCTCATCGACGCGCTCGTGACGCAGGCCCCACCGCAGGTCCGCGCCGTCGAATCTGCCAAAGCGAAGGCGCGCTCGGCCGCGCGGTTTGGCACGGCGCGCTGAACGAGGCCCCGCCTAGAGCGGCGGCAGCGCGTCGGCCGGGTCGTCCTCGACCGGCCCGAGCTTGCGCGCATACAGATACGAGCCTCCGAAGATCACCACGATGAGACCCAGTGAGAGCCACTTCGGAATCTCGAAGTGGATGTAACCGAGTGCGTGCCCGTATTCGAGCAGCAGCTTGAGGCCCACCCACGCGATGATCACGAAGGCGCCATCGACCAGCACCGGGTAGCGGCGAATGAGCGACAGCAGCCGGCCGATGACCATCCGCATCATCACGATGCCCAGGATGCCGCCCGTGATCACGACCCAGAGTTTGTCCGACACGGCCACGGCCACGAGGATCGAATCGACGGCGAACACGATGTCGGTGAGTTCGACCTTCACGACCGTGGCCCAGAACGGTGACAGCCCCAACCACCGTTCCGCGGGCTTGATCGCGTGACGCGACTGGCCGTCGCCCCCGTGGCTGCGGAAGTGCTGCCACGGCAGATACAGCAAATAGAGTCCGCCAACGAGCTTCACCCACCCCAGCGCGATGAGGTAGGCCGCCATGGCCGTCGCGGCCGCGCGGAACGTGAAGGCGCTCAGCATGCCGTAGCGCAAGGCTTTGGTCTGCTGGTCCTTCGGCAAACTGAGGACGCGGATGGCCAGCACCATGGCATTGTCGGCGCTCAGAATGCCTTCGAGCACAACGAGCAGGGCGATGGTGAGGAGGTCGGACGAGGTGATGACTGGCACGAGCGCTTCAAGTATGCCCGTCCGGCGTCGTGCTTGTCACGCGCGTGACCGCCGCACGCCGTTCGAGCCAGTGCAGCACGGCAGCCGCCTCCGCTGCACTAGAACTGGAAATAGATGAAGTCGCTCGTGCTGCCGTACAGGCTCAGGATGCCGTAGGTCATGCCCGCCGCCAAGGCCGCCTTGGCGCCCGCACCGAGCGACGCCACCAGGTGCCGGTCTTGCAGCCACGCATGGACGTGCATCGCCAGGAGCGGCGACAGGAACAGGAGCGAGCCCAGCATCCAGCCTTCAGGCAGACGCCACTCGCCGAACGCCACGTTGGCAACGAACGAGGTCGCGCCGGCGACCGTGGTACTGCGGAAATACACCCAGGCGACGAGCACGGCCGCCTGCACCGTCAGGGCCCACGCGCCGCGAAGCCACGGTGCCCGGTACGGCCCGTCGCGCCGGTGCATCTGCAGCGCCCGCTCGAGCGCGAGACACGCTCCGTGGATCGCGCCCCAGACGATGAAGGTGTAGGCGGCGCCGTGCCAGAGTCCGCCGAGCAGCATCACCGCCAGCAGGTTGACGTAGGTGCGCGTGCGCGATCCGCGGTTGCCGCCAAGCGGCAGGTACAGGTAGTCGCGCAGCCAGCGCGACAGCGTGATGTGCCAACGCTCCCAGAAGCCCTTGAAGGTGCCGGCGATGTAGGGCGCGTTGAAGTTGATCGGGAACCGGTAGCCGAGCAGATACCCAAGTCCCCGTGCAATGGTCGAGTAGCCGCAGAAGTCCGCGAAGATCTGGCCCGAGAACATCACGCTCAGCCAGAGGCTGAACGTCGCGTCGGTGCCGGGCGCAGATCCGCGAGCCCAGTACTCGTCCACGTAGGCGGCCAGATTGTCAGCGCACACCATCTTCAGGAAGAGGCCCGCAATGACCAGCCACACGCCTTCGTAGAACACGCGCAGCCGCAGCCGGCGGGGGCGCGGCATCTGGGGCAGGAACTCGCTGGCGCGGACGATCGGGCCGGCGACCAGCTGAGGAAAGAAGCTGATGAACAGGATGAATCGCCAGAAGTGCCGTACGGGCGCCAGCTCACCGCGGTACACGTCGATGGTGTAGGACAGCGTCTGGAAGGTGTAAAAGCTGATGCCCATCGGCAACACCAGGTTCACCTCGGGCAGGCGGAGCGACCAGCCGGCCAGCGCGGCCACGTCCTCGGCGGCGTGCGCCGCGAAGGCTCCGTATTTGAAGAAGGAGAGCAGGCCGAGGTTGGCGACCAGTGACGCGATGAGCAGCGCGCGTCGCCGGCCTCGCTGGGTGGGCGCCAGGCCACCCATGCTCAGTGCGGCCGCGTAGTCCACCAGCGCGGAACCGAGCAAGACCAACAGGTACACGGGCACGTGCCAGGCATAGAACACCAGGCTCGAGAGCAGCAGCACCGCCACGTACGGCGACTCGATCTTCCGGCGCCCCACGGTGAGACGCGCCGCGAAGACGACGGCGAAGAGGGCCCCAAACGCCCACGACACGAAGTTCACGGAGTGACGGCGTCCTGTCGGCGGTTGGCCCGCTCCACCGGTGCGAGCGCCCGCAGGAACGCCCGGCTCCAGTCGTGCGCGCTGCCTTCGCTCAGATGGCTGCGATCATGGCTCGTCAGCGCGGGCACGTCGGCCGACACGAGCGGTACGCCCAGCAATTCGGCGAAGCGCCCGGGCCCGGCGCCGGGCATCGGTTCGGGCGTCGGCACATGCGTGAGCACCAGCGCCGCGCCGCGCGCATCGAGTTCCGCTGTGAACGCCCGGGCGGCCGCCACTTCCCCGCGCGCGAGCGCCGGCCCATCGGCCGCCCCTGGCACGAACGCGGTGGTGCCTTCGGGCCACGGCGAGATGTCCCACGTGCCGTCCACCCGCGATCGGTACGCAATGAAGCTGCGCCGCAGGCCGAGGCCAGGCAGCCCGAACAGTCTCAGCCAGTTGGGCACGAGCTGGTGCACGGTGCGCCGGGCCTCGTGTGCCACCTCTGCCTCGAACTGGAGTTTGCGCGCAACAAACGGCGTGTCGCGAATCACGGTCTCGGCCCATGAACTCAGACCGGCGCCAAAGAAGCCGTCGGCGTTCACGACAACCAGCCGCGGCCGCAGGTCGAGCGCGCGGATGATGGCCAGGGGGAAGCGGTCGGCTTCGCGGAAGCCAAAGCCCATCACGTAGTAGGGCACCGCGAGGTCGTCGAAGAAGGGGCGGAGCGCCTCGGGCCGCAGGGCGAACATCAATCGGGAGTTGCCCAGGAACAGCACCTCTGCGGCACGCAGGTTCGCGACGACCTCGTCGTCGATCCCGAAGTAGATCACGTGATGATCGACGTGGCCACCGATGTCGTTGGCCAGATAGTGGTCTCCGTCGGGCGGCCGCTCGGCCTGCTCGACAAACTGCTCCCGGCCCCGCAGCACCGGCGCGGTCTGCCGAGCGACGCCGGTGGCGAGCACCGCCGAGACGAGCGTGACGGCGAACACGGCAGCCGGAAAGACCGGCGCGGCAACGAAGCGGGTTCGGCCGCGGGACGTCATGTTTCGAGTGTAATTCAGTTCCTTCCTGAGACTTTCCGTGAACCGGCCCGCGGGGCTGCTCTGCCCACTCGCCGGGACACGAATCCATCTGAAGTTGACACGACTCGTATCAATGACTAGACTTGACGTGTGTCAAGTCCAGAGCTGATTTTCATCAGCGTCGCAGCCCGGATGCTGAGCATGCACCCGCAGACGCTGCGTAAGTACGAGCGGCTGGGGCTCGTGCAGCCCGCCCGCACGATGGGCAGCATGCGGCTGTACTCCGCGGAGGCCATCGCACGCCTGCGCGTCATCAAGTTCCTGGTCGAGGACGCCGGCGTCAATCTGGCAGGCGTCCAGCGGCTGCTCGCGGTGGCCGAGGGCCTGCAACGTATCCTGCCGCTGCTCGACGAGCCCGCGCTCGGGCGGTCGGAGGCGAAACGGCGATTGTCGCGCGAGGTCATGCAACTGAAAGACGTCGTGGGGTTGTGAGCATGGATTTCCGGGACTACTACGCTACGCTTGGCTTGGCCTAGACGGCCAGCGCCTAGGAGATCAAGCAGGCGTTCCGCCGGCTGGCGCGCAAGCACCATCCCGACGTGAATCCCGGCGATCGCGGGGCCGAGGCGAAGTTCAAGGAGCTGAAC
Source organism: Acidobacteriota bacterium (assembly GCA_031415235.1). Taxonomy (GTDB): domain Bacteria; phylum Acidobacteriota; class Vicinamibacteria; order Vicinamibacterales; family UBA2999; genus CADEFD01. The sequence continues at coordinate 5,131 of JANORI010000597.1, forward strand.
GAGGCCTACGAGGTGCTGAGCAACGTCGAAACACGCCGCAAGTACGACGAGCTTGGGGCCAACTGGCGGCAGTACGAGCAGGCCGGCGCGGGCGGCCCGGCTCCTGGCGGCGGCTCGCCGTTTGGCGGCGGCCACCGGACGATGTCGCAGGAGGAGATGGCCGATCTGTTCGGGGCCGGCGGCAGTCCGTTCTCGGACTTCTTCAACACGTTCTTCGGTGGTCAGGCGCAGTCGGCGCCGCGCGGACGCGCCAGCGCGCGCGGACGCACGCGGCGTCAGCCCCAGGTCGAACACGAGATTCCCCTCGATCTCGAAGCCGCGCTCGGCGGGCGCGTGGAGCGCGTGGTGGTGCAGGATACGAGCGGCCCGCGTACCCTCGAAGTGCGTATCCCGCCTGGCGTCACTGACGGCAGCGGCCTGAAGGCCGGCGACGTGCTGCTGCGCGTACGGCTCCTGCCCCACCCGCGGTTCGAGCGCACCGGCCGCGACCTACGCACGGCGCTGGCCGTGCCGGTGACCACGGCGGCGCTCGGTGGCACGGCCGAGGTCGTGACTCTGAGCGGGACGAAGCTCTCCGTGAAGGTACCGGCCGGCACGCAGCCGGGCCAGAAGCTCCGACTGCGCGGACATGGATTGCCGGCGCCCGGCGTACCGGACGACCGGGGTGACCTGTATGTCACGGTCGAAGTGCGGGTTCCCGCCACGCTCTCGACCGAAGCCAAGACACACTACGAGGCGTTGCGGGCGCTGGAGACGAACTAAGCACGACACGCGCCCGGGTGTCATCTGGGCGTTTGCGAAGAAGGGCACGGTCATGAATCTCAACGCGTATACGGAAAAAGCCCAGGAAGCCATCGTCGCCGCGCCCCGGCAGGCAGCGTCGCTCTCGCATGCCCAGGCCGAACCGGAGCACCTGCTCGTGGCGCTCATCGAACAGAACGGTGGCATCGTCCCGGCCTTGCTGCAGAAGCTCGGGCAGCCAGCCACGACGATTGCTGCGGCCCTGAAGGACCAGCTCGAACGTCTGCCGAAGGCCCATGGCGGCGCCGAACCCGGCGTCTCGCCGCGCCTGCGGCTCGTGCTCGAACAGGCGGAGGCCGCCGCCTCGTCGATGCAGGACCAGTTCACGAGTACCGAGCATCTCTTTCTGGCGATCGTCAACGAGGGCGGACGCGCGCCGGCCGCGGCGCTGCTGCGGGAGCGGGGACTGACCCGCGACGCCGTGATGAAGTCGGTGGAGTCGGTCAGGGGCGCCCAGCGCGTGACGGACCAGAATCCCGAGGGCAAGTATCAGGCGCTCGAGAAGTACGGCCGCGACCTGACCGAACTGGCACAGCGCGGCAAACTCGATCCGGTGATTGGGCGCGACGAGGAAGTGCGGCGCGTGATTCAGGTGCTGGCGCGCCGTACGAAGAACAACCCGGTACTCATCGGCGAACCGGGCGTAGGCAAGACCGCCATCGTCGAGGGATTGGCACAGCGCATCGTGCGCGGCGACGTGCCCGAGGGCCTCAAGGACAAGCGCATCATCGCGCTCGACATGGGGTCGCTCGTGGCTGGTGCGAAGTATCGCGGCGAGTTCGAAGAGCGGCTGAAGGCGGTGCTCCAGGAGATCGTGAAGGCCGAAGGCCGCATCGTGCTCTTCATCGACGAGCTGCATACCGTCGTAGGCGCCGGTGCGGCCGAAGGCTCGCTCGATGCGTCCAACATGTTGAAGCCCATGCTGGCCCGCGGCGAGCTGCACACGATTGGCGCGACCACGATTGACGAGTACCGCAAGCACATCGAGAAGGACGCGGCGCTCGAGCGCCGATTCCAGCCGGTGACGGTGGGCGAACCGACCGTGGAAGACACCATCAGCATCCTGCGCGGGCTGCGCGAGAAGTACGAGATTCACCAC
>JANORI010000598.1:0-1655 GCA_031415235.1 Acidobacteriota bacterium
GGTCCTGTCTGTAGGGAATGAAGGACTCGTCACTTCGTAGCGAGACGTGGTCACTCCCGAGACCCGAGCCCCGGGACCCGAGCCCCGCCGCAATTGCCCCGCTGTATAGTGTCGCCGTGGCAAAGATTGGCGTGGTCGTGCCGGTGTATCAGGGCGAACCCACACTGGACGAACTGCATCGGCGGATCGCCGCCGCGCTCACGGCGCTCACCGACGACTGGCAGCTCGTGCTCGTCGATGACGGCAGCCGCGATCGCTCGTGGCCGATGATCGAGGCGCTGGCGGCCGCCGATCCACGCGTGCGAGGCCTGAAGTTCATCCGCAACTACGGCGAGCACGTGGCCATCACCGCCGGCCTGGATCACATCGACGCGGACCACGCGGTGATCATGGCGTGCGATCTGCAGGACGACCCAGCCGCGCTGCCGGCGCTCGTCGAGGCGGCGCGCGCGACCGGCGCCGACCTGGTGCTCACCCGTCGGCTGCGGCGTCAGGACCCGCTCTTGAAGCGCACGCTCGCGCGTCTGTTCTACGCCGTCGTGCAGTTCTTCGTGCAGGTGCGCTACGACCACCGGGTCGGCAACTACCGCCTGCTCTCGCGGCGCGCCGTCACCCTGTTCCGCGAGTACCGCGAGCGCACCCGCAACGTCAACGCCATCATGGCCATCATGGCCGTGCCCACCACCACCATCGACGTGCAACACCAGGCTCGGGCCGGCGGCAAGAGCGGCTACTCCATCTACCGCTCCGCGCGGATGGCGTTCCATGTGCTGGTCGGTTACTCCGAGGTGCCGCTGCAGCTCGTCGTGATCCTGGGCCTGTCAATCACGGCAGTGGCCGCGGTGGTGCTGGCGCGCGCCGCCTTCGTGCCGCCGCATCCCGATGCTGCCGTGCAGGCCATCCACCTGGCCACGGCCGTGCTCGTGCTCATCGGCGGGCTCGTCATCCTCGCCATCGGCACCGTGGGTGTCTATCTCACCAAGAGCTTCGTCGAGTCGATGAAGCGTCCCCTCTACTTCGTGGCAGATCGAAAGGGCTTCTCGTCATGATCACACCTACCATCCGGCCGCTCGTCGTGCGCTCGGTCGCCGTCGTACTTGCGCTGCTGCTGGCGGCGACACCGCTCCACGCCCAGACCCTGCCCAAGGCGGCCTCGCCCGAGGCGGTGGGCCTGTCCACCGAACGGCTGGGCCGCATCACCACGGTGATGCGTGACGCCGTGCGCGACCAGCGCGCTGCCGGCACCGTCACCCTGGTGCTGCGCGACGGCCAGGTGGCGTACTTCGAGGCGGCTGGCAGCCAGGACGCTGAACGCGGCACGCCGATGAAGACCGACACCATCTTCCGCATCGCCTCGATGACCAAAGCCGTCGTGAGCGTGGGCATCATGATGCTGGTGGAAGAAGGCCGACTCAGCATCAGTGACCCGGTGTCGCGCTACATTCCCGCCTTCGCCAAGACCACCGTGCTCGACGAGCAGAACGGACGCGTGGCGGTGGTGCCGGCCCGGCGCCCGATCACCATCCGCGACCTGCTCACGCACACCGCCGGCATCTCGTATGGCACCGGCGCGCTCGAGCCGTTCTACACGCCCGCCGGCTTCACCATGTGGTACTTCGCCGACCGCGCGCAGCCCATGACCGCCTGGATCGACA
>JANORI010000599.1:0-2682 GCA_031415235.1 Acidobacteriota bacterium
CGCGCGTCACACCAGATCTCGGTTTCCGACACGCCGCCCTGCGCGTCGAAGATGCCCACCACTGTCCAGGTGTTCTGTCCGGATCGGACTTCGCTGCCGAGCGTGAGCCCGGTGAACTGCGCGCTGGCCCCGCGCCCCACCACGATCTCGTTGGTGCCGAACTCGAGCATGCGGCCCTCGACGATGGTGGTGCTGTCGCGCACGGCCAGGGTCTGCGGGCCGATGCCGCGCATCGGCACGTTGGCCGGCGACCCGGTGCTGATCTTCGGCAAGTCGATGATCACGTAGAGCTCGGCCGAAGCCAGGGCCGTTTGCCCGTCGCGGCGCAGCCCTGGGGCCTGGCGGATGAGATCGGCCTCGGCGCCGCTCACGCCGCTCGTCATCTCGCTGTCGGCGCCGCTGCGCATCACCAGTGCGCGCGTCGGCGACCCGGAGTTCGACATCGCCGCGGTGAAGCCGGCGGCGATGGAGAGCACCGACACCAGCACCACGACCACGCCGGCGATGCCGATGATGGCCACCCCCGACGAACTCAGGCGCTGGGGGATGGTGCGCAGGTTGAGCGCGGTGATGGCGATGGTTTGACCAATCCAGTGCAGCATGTCGGCCTCGTCCTCAGCCGCGCCGCAGCGCGTCGGTGATCTTCAGATTCATGGCGGTGAAGGCCGGCAGCGCGCCAGCCACGAGTCCCAGCAGCACGACCAGGCCGGCGCCGATCGCGACGTCGCGCCCCGGCAGGACGAAGATCGGCAGCATGCCGCCGGTGGGATCGCCCTGCTGCACGAGGAACCACGCCGTGCCGAGTCCAGCCGCGCCGCCGAGGATCGCGATCAGCACCGACTCGCCCAGCACCAGCGCCAGGATCGAGCCATTCGAGAAGCCGAGCGTCTTCAGCACGCCCATCTCGCTCGTGCGTTCGCGCACCGACTGCGCCATGGTGTTGGCGGCCACGAGCAGCATGGTGAAGAGCACCGCGATCAGAATGGCCACCATGATGGCGCCGATGTCACCCACCTGCTTGGCGAAGCCCTCGACGAAGCCCTTCTCGGTCGTGGTCTTGGTTTCGGCTGACGAGTTCGCGAACATCTCGTCGAAGGTGGCGCCCATGGCCTGCGCCCGTCCAGGGTCGGCAATCTTCACGATGTACCAGCCCACCTGCCCCTGCCCGCCTCGGCGATTTTCGTCGAGGTAGTCGTAGCGGAAGAAGAACTGCGTCTTGTCCACGCCCGGATCGGCGACGTACAACCCAGCGACGTTGAACTCCCACACCTGGCCCTCTTTGGGCTGCCAGATGGTGCCCAGGATCGGCACGCGGTCGCCCACCTTCCAGCCAAACCGCTTGGCCAGGTCCACGCCTACCATCACGCCCTGGCGGTCGCCGAGCCACGCCGTCATCTGCTCGGGCGGCACGCGGTATTCGGGATAGAGGTTCATGAACGCCTCGGGCTCGACGGCGATCTGCGCGAAGAAGTTCGAGGGGTCCTGGTAGACGCCGCCGAACCACGTGTTGTGCGTGGCCATCGCCACGCCCTCGGTGGCGCGCAGGCGTTCGAGGTAGCTGACCGGCAGCGGCATGATCAGGCTCACTTTGTGGATGAGGACCAGCCGATCCAGACCGGCGATCTCGACGCCGAAGCTGAAGGCCGTGCGGATCGTCATCAGCAGGCCGAAGAGCAGGAAGGCAATGAAGATCGAGAGCAGCGTGAAGATGGTGCGCACCTTCTTGCGCCACAGGCTGCTCCAGAGCAGAGGCAGAAACTTCATGCCGTCTCTCCCAGCAGCACGCCCTTCTCGAGATGCAGCGTGCGCTTGGCGCGCTCGGCCGCGCGCGGGTCGTGCGTGACCATCACGATCGTCTTGCCCTGCTTCTCGTTCAGCGTCGCCAGCAGGTCGAGGATTTCGTCACCCGCCTTCCGGTCGAGGTCGCCGGTGGGCTCGTCGGCGAGCAGCAGCGTGGGGTCGGTGACGATCGCCCGGGCGATGCCCACGCGCTGTTCCTGACCGCCCGAGAGCTGCCGCGGGTAGTGCTTCGCGCGATCCGCCAGCCCCACGACGTTGAGGGCAATCGCCACGCGCTTCTTACGCTCGGCCTTCGACAGGTTGGTGAGCAGCAGCGGCAGATCGACGTTGCGTTCGGCCGTGAGCACCGGCAGCAGGTTGTAGAGCTGGAATACGAAGCCGATGTGATGCGCGCGCCAGCGCGAGAGCTGCCCGCCGCCGAGTGCGGCGATGTTGGTACCGGCCACTTCGACCGACCCGCCCGATGGCGCATCGAGTCCGCCGAGCAGATTGAGCAGGGTTGTCTTGCCCGAACCGGAGGGGCCCATCAGCGCCACGAAGTCGCCCTGGGGAATCTCGAGGTTCACCCCCTTGAGCACGTCGATGCGTTCGTTGCCGCGGGTGAAGTACTTGTGGACGCCGGTGACCTGTACGAGTGCGCTCATGAGACCTGCTGCTCCTTACTTGACGACAATCGGAGTGCCTTCGGCGACGCCGGGGGGCGGGGCCACGACGACGCGGTCACCGGCCGACAGGCCGGCGATGACCTCGAGGCGGTCGCCGTCGGTGCCCGCCGTCTGCACGGCGCGCCGTTCCACGGTGCCTTGCTTCACGAGGAACACGTAGCTGGCGCCGCCCTCGGTGCGCACAGCGCTCTTGGGCACGAGCGCCACGGGCCGGGCG
>JANORI010000600.1:0-1965 GCA_031415235.1 Acidobacteriota bacterium
CGAAGTTCTTCGTCTTCAGCATGTCGCCTTCCGACTTCTGCACGAGCTCGCGAATGGTACGGATGTTCGCGTTCTTCAGGCAGTTGTACGACCGCACCGACAACTCGAGCTCATCCACGCTCTTGTCGAGGTGCTCGTTCGAACCACCGACGCGGGCGCCCTCGCCCGCCGCCTCGGCCGAGGGCTCGTCTTCGTCGTCGAGGTTGATGAAGATGCTCTGGTGGTCACGCAGCAGCTTGGCCGAGAGCGACACGGCGTCGCGAGGCGTCACGGAGCCGTTGGTCCACACGTCGAGCGTGAGCTTGTCGTAGTCGGTAGTCTGCCCGAGGCGCGCCGCCTCGACCAGGTAGTTCACCTTCTTGACGGGCGAGTGCACCGAGTCGATCGGGATCCAGCCGATGCCGAGGTCCTCGTCGAAGTTCTTGTCGGCGGCCACGTAGCCACGGCCGCGCTTGACGCGCAGTTCCATGTGCAGCTTGCCGCCCTCGGAGATGGTCGCGATGTGCGCGTCCGGCTCGAGGATCTCGATGTCCTGGTCGGTCTCGATGTCGCTCGCCTTCACCTTGCCTGCCTTGTTCACGCGCAGCGTGAGGGTCTTGGCGGCGTCGGTATGCACCTTGAGCGGAATCATCTTCAGGTTGAGGATGATGTCGGTCGCGTCCTCGACCACCCCCTTGATCGGCGAGAACTCGTGCAGCACGCCGTCAATCTTGACGGCGGTGACCGCCGCGCCCTCGATCGAGGACAACAGCACGCGACGCATCGCGTTGCCGCCGGTCGTGCCGAAGCCACGCTCGAACGGCTGCGCGGTGAAGCGGCCGAACCGGTCGGTCAGGGTATCGCGCTCGAACTCGAGGCGCTTGGGTCGCTGAAAACCTCTCCACAACATATGACTTGTCCTCTCGCCAACGGGCCGGCAGACCGGCCTCCAGACCTGCGTGTGTGCACCGTCGGCCTCCCGCTGCAGGTCTGTCGAGCTGCGGGCCGGCGATGGGCGTCCCAGGGCCGAAGCCCCAGGGCGTGCTTACTTCGAGTACAACTCGACGATCAGCTGTTCCTGCACCGGCAGGTTGATCTGCTGACGCGTCGGCAGTGACACCACTTTTGCGGCCAATTCGCCCTCGAGCGCGATCCATTCAGGCACGCCGCGCCCCTTGACCTCGCCGACGGCATGCAGGATGGCTGCGTTCTCGCGGCTGGTCTGTCGCACCGATACCACCTCGCCAGACTTGAGCGAATAGGACGGGATATCGACCTTCTTGCCGTTTACCAGGAAGTGGCCGTGGCGCACCAGTTGCCGCGCCTGCGCGCGCGAGGTGGCAAAGCCCATCCGGTAGACCGCGTTGTCCAGGCGCCGCTCGAGGAACTGCAACAGGGTCTCGCCCGTGATGCCGCGCGTCCGGTCGGCCATTTCGAAGTAGCGCCGGAACTGGTCTTCGAGCACCCCGTAGGTGCGCTTGACCTTCTGCTTCTCGCGCAGTTGCACGCCGTAGCCTTGCATCTTCGAGGACCGCCGGCGGCCGTGCTGGCCAGGCGGCATGTTGCGCTTCTCAATCGCGCACTTCTCCGTGTAGCAGCGTTCGCCCTTGAGGAACAGCTTCATGCCCTCTCGGCGGCACAGGCGGCAAACCGGACCGGTATATCGAGCCATGTAACGTCGTCCTTCTCTCTAAATCCAGTGAGCGCGTGAGTTATACGCGACGTCGCTTCGGCGGCCGGCATCCGTTGTGCGGAATCGGCGTGACATCGCGAATCGACTTGACCTCGATGCCGGCGTTCTGCAGCGCGCGCACGGCCGACTCGCGGCCGGAGCCCGGGCCCTTTACCAGCACTTCGCACGAGCGCATGCCGAACGTCTTGGCCACGTTGCCCGCCGTCATGGCCGCCTGCGTCGCCGCAAACGGTGTGCCCTTGCGCGACCCCTTGAAGCCGATGGCGCCGGCGCTCGACCACGACACGACGTTG
>JANORI010000601.1:0-6737 GCA_031415235.1 Acidobacteriota bacterium
GCGGGCGGCGACGTGTCGATGATGACCCCGGGGTCGGCCGTGTTCTCCACCATCAAGAGCGGCGGCAACCAGTTCAAGTCGCTGCAGAACCTCACCTACCAGAGCGGCAGCTTCGTGGGCGACAACATCGACGGCGACACCTCGAAACGCGGCTACACCGGCCAGCCGAACCTGATCTTCTGGGAAGGCCACAGCGACATCGGGGGCCCGATCAAGCGCGACAAGCTGTGGTTCTACGGCGCCTACAACCACTTCAAGATCGACAAGATCATCTCGGGCGTCGCCGAACAGTTCAGCGACCTTGGCGTGTTCGACAACGCCACGGGCAAAGCCACGTGGAAGGCGTCCGAGAAGGACACGGCGATCGTCTACTACCAGTGGGCGCGCAAGTTCAAGCCGCGCCGCGGGCTGTCGAACACCACCGGCCCAGACTCGATCCTGGCGCAGGACAGCAAGTCGTGGATGTACAACGCCCAGTGGCAGCGCGTGTGGACGAACCGCCTGTTCACCGACACGAAGGTCGGGCTCTTCGGCTTCGGCTGGCCGATGGCGCCCGCCGTACCGTTTGCGTCGAACCCCCCGCGCGAAGACACCGGCACCGGCGTCCAGTCGGGCGCAGGCTGGACGTCGGGCAGCGCGGGTGGTCCGTTCACCTTTGACCGCAACAAGCCGCAGGTCAACATGACGGCCACCTACTTCCTGCCCGAGGCCGCCGGCTCACACGACTTCAAGTTCGGCTTCGAGTGGCAGGACGATCAGTCGAAGTTCGCCAACAACGGCTCGGCCGGCCCGGTCTTCTACCGTGATCTCAACGGCGCCGTCGATCAGATCCGGGTGACCGACCTGGGCGATTTCGGCGACTTCGGCAGCGGCTGGACCGGCGCCGACGACCGCAACAAGCGCATCTCGCTGTTCCTGCAGGATCGCTGGAGCCTCAGCGGTAACTTCACGGTGAACCTCGGCGTGCGCTACGACCGGCAGCAGCCCTACTACAAGGACTCGGTCCGCAACCCCGTGCTGTCAGCGATCTTCCCGCCCACGACCGTCTCGGGCACGACGCTGCTGACCTCGAGCAAGCTCGTGCCCAGAGTGGGCATCAGCTACTCGCCGGTCGCCGGTGGCAAGTCGGTAATCAAGGCGTTCTACGGGCGCTACTACTTCAACTTCGCCGACCGGTTCTCGAACGTGAATCCCGGTGGCACCAACACCCGCGACTACCGCTTCAACGACCTGAACGGCAACCGTCTCTACGACGGCCCGCAGGAACTGGGCGCGCTCGTGGCGTCGGCCGGTGGCACCAGCACCACGCTGGATCCCGATCTGAGAAACCCCTACACCGACGAGGTCAGCGTGTCCTACGAACGGCAGTTCTGGGGCGAGTCGTCGTTCCGGGCCGCCTACGTGCGCAAGATGACGCGTGACGAGTTCGGCACCTACAACGTGGCCCGCGAGGGGCAGTTCACCGTGCCGCGTGTGATCACGCTCAACGAGCAGGACTTCGTGAACGGCGTCACCCGACCCCTGACGCTCACATTGTTCGACATCCCGGACAGCGTGCGCGGCCAGGTGCGCAACGTGGTGGCCAATCTTCCCGACTCGGTCGGGGGGGGCGACTACAACTACGACACCGTGCAGTTCGCTTTCAACAAGCGGTTCAGTCGCGGGCTCTTCATCCAGAGCAGCTTCGACTACCAGTGGCGCGACGAACTGCGTCAGAACACCAACACCACGAGCCCGCTCAACTCCGACCCGCTCGGGATCAACTACTTCCAGAACGTGAACCCCGACGTGTCGAACCGCCAGGAGAGCACGAACTGGCAGGCGCGCCTGCTGGGCCGCTATGTGTTCCCCTACGAAGTGGGTCTCGGCGTGAACCTGCGCAGCCAGAGCGGCTGGGCCTATTCGCGCCTGCTCCGTGTCACGTTGCCCAACGCGGGCTCGCAGACCTTCTTCGCCGAAGACATCAAGAACAACCGGTCGGACGTGGTGTCGATTCTCGACCTGCGCCTCGACAAGGCGGTCACGTTGGGCGGCAAGTACCGCTTCACGGTGATGGCCGACCTGTTCAACGCGCTGAACTCGAACGCGGTGAGCAACTTCAACCTGCTGAACGGGCCGCAGTTCAACCGCATCATCGCCACGCTCGACCCGCGCACGTTCCAGCTGGGCTGCCGCTTCGACTTCTAGGCGGCGGTTCGACGCGACGTCACAATCGACCACCGGCCGGGGCTCATCCCCCGGCCGGTGGTCTGTACGGCGACCTCGCGCACGGCGCCTTCGCCCGCCCGCCACGACCGATCAGCCGATCCCGCGGGGCCTACTGACGCGCAAGCAGGGGCGCCAGGATTTCCGCTTCGCGGTCGTAGGTCGGACGGGGGGCCAGTTCGAGGAATCTCGACGCCATGGCCCGCGCCTCCTCGCGCCGCCCCATCTCGTCCAGGGTGACGGCCAGATTGAAGAGCGTGTCGACGTCGTCGGCACGCAGTGCGACCACGCGCCGCCACGCGTCGATGGCCGACGGGCGGTCGCCGGCTTCATGACTGAGCGTCGCGAGCAGGCGCCATGCGTCCACGAAGTCGGGCTGCGTCGTGGTGACCAGCGCGGCATCGGCGCGCGCGCTGGCGCGATCACCAGCCGCAAGGTGCGCGAGCGCGCGGTTGAAGCGCACGCGCCCGGCCGCGGGCGCCAGACTCACCGCCGCATCGAGCGCGGCCAGCGCCTGTTTGGTCTGGCCGAGCTGAGCGCGCGCTACCCCAAGGGCGTTCCACGCGTCGGCGGAAGCCAAGGGGGCAGCCACGACGCTCTCGAGCATGGCCACGGCCCGGTCCGGCCGACCCGCGGCAAGGTGGGCTGCGCCAAGCCGCTCCCGCACCGACACGGTGGCGTCCGGTATTGACGCCACGGGCTCGAGCAGACTCACCGCCTCGGTCGCCCGGCCACTCTCGATGAGTACCGACGCCGCGACCAGTCGCGCTGCCTCGAACGCCGGCCTGGCATCGACGAGCGCGCGCAACGCGTCGGCATCGCGGCCTCCCGAGGCCAACACCGTCAGGAATCGTTCATAGAGCGGGAGGACACGTTTGGGATCGTCGGCGCTGCTGAAATCCATCGGCACGGCGCGAGCCCCTCCGGACGTGTAGCCCAGGGATCGGAGTCGTTTTTCGGTGTCGCTGTCGCGCGGTGGGGCGTGGACAGCAGATGGGTTCGCAGCGATCGACGCGAGCGCTCTCTCGAGAGCGCGCACCCGCCGGTCGGACGCCGAGTACACGTTGCGCGTCTCTCCGCCGTCGGTTTCGAGGTCGTAGAGTTCTGGCTCGGGCAGGTCGATGAACTTCACATGACCCGAGACCACCGCCGACAAGGGCGCGGCGCCAGCCGCCAGCCATCCATCCTGGGCTTCGAGGTAGATCATGCGAGGCGGGCCGGTATCCGCTGTCCGGAGCGATCGACCAGGCAACGCGGCATCCGTCGGCACGCCCAGCGTGTCGAGAATGGTGGGTACCAGATCGATGTGGGCGGCAGGCGCGGTGTGCACACCCGATCCAAGTGACGGGCCAGACATCACTAGCGGCACACGCATCGTCGAGTCGTACGCGAAGAGACCGTGCGACGTCTCCCCGTGCTCCCCAAGGCTCTCGCCGTGGTCCGCCGTCACCACGATCAGCGTGCGGTCAAGCGTGCCGCTCCGGCGGAGCTGGCCCAAAAACTCCCCGAGCGCCGTGTCGGCGTAGCGCACCTCGTCGTTGTAGGCGTTTGAGCCCGACGACCCAGGAGCGTCGTAGGGGGCGTGCGGGTCGAACAGGTGTACCCACGCAAACCACGGTTGGACGGAAGCTGTCCGATTCGAGATCCACGCTTCGGCGCCGGCCAGCACGGCGGGAGCACGGCGCTCGGCAAAGGCAAAATCAGCGGCAAACGCGCGGTCGTCGTCTACGCCCTCGTAGCGGTCGAATCCCTGAGCCAATCCGAAGCGGGAGTCGAGCACGAATGCGGCGACGAAGGCTCCGGTGCGATACCCCGCCGCCTTGAGGCGCTCGGCCAGCGTCACACGGGCCTGGTCGAGTCGGAACGCGCCATTGCCGCGCACTCCGTGCGCCGGTGGCAGCAGGCCGGTAAGAATCGACGCGTGCGAGGGCGCCGTGAGGGGCGCATGCGCGTAGGTCGTCCGGAATACATGCCCCTCGCGGCCAAGAGCCGACAGAGCCGGCATCGCGGCGTCGTTCAGCCGGTCGGCCCTGAGGGTGTCGATGGTGACCAGAAGCACGTTGCCGCCGTCCAGCATACCCGTTGGCCATCGCGGCTCATCGACGCGATGCGCGCTGCCCCACCAGGCCGCCGCACTGGCCAGAAGCAGCAACGTACCCACGACGACGCTTCCCTGCCGAGGGACCGGCGCTTTTTGCATCCCGGCAGGATAGCTCACGCGCGTGCAAGGCACGTGCAGAGCGTGAAGCGGCGCGGTTGCCAGCGTACAAAAAAAGAGGTGGAAGGCCCGCTAGCGCGACGAGCGCTCCACCTCAAATGACTCCCCCACAGGAGTCCACTTGCGGGGCCAGGGCAGGATGGCGACCGAAGGCCGCCCCCCGCTTCGGCCCAGTGTTTACCAGACCAGCCGTGCACCCACGCGTGTGGTGAAAGGCGCCAGGATGTTCGCGGGCCGCAGGAAGCTCGCGCCGGTCGACCGGGAGATGGTCTCGGACGCGTGGCTGTTGGTGATGTTGAAGAAGTCCACGAATCCGCGAATGCGCACGCGGTTCGTCACAGGGAACGAGCGCTCGAGGCGGGTATCGAACACCCAGATGTTGTCCTCGCGACGCGAATCCGCGGCCTCGGCACAGATGGTCGAGGCTGGGAACGTGATGCCGAAGGCGTTGCCGGCAGTGCCGGGCACCGCGATGGTGCGCGCGTAGTTGATGCCTGACTGGTGGCGCACGATGGGCGAGATGCGGACGCCCCACGGACCGTCATATGACCCGGTGGCCTTGAAGCTCCAATTGGAGCGGTCCTGGAGACCGGGCAGGTTGGCGTTGCGAGGGAAGCTGTTCAGCACCGTTTCCTGGAAGTCCGAACTCCGCGTGTACGCTCCACCAATCTGGCCAGACCAGCGCTGCGCCGTTGGGGCGCCAACGGTCTCGCCGGCGTCGTAGCGACGATTCCCGTTGGCATCGTTCCAGTTGTAGGTCACGAACTTCTCAGCGATGGCAGACTACGTGAAGGTGTGACGAAAGGCAATACTCTTGTCGCTATTTGTTAACTGTTTGTAACTGGACCTGTCACCGTTACATCTGGTTACACTTCGGCCAGATCCCGGAATGGGGTCACTTCGGGGCGGCTACGCCTCGAACCTGCCAGACATCGGGGTCAGTTCCACCGGCGACAGCCGGGTCAGGAACACCCCTGCCAGAATTGCGGCAGCCCCCACCGACTGCGCCGCCGTCACCGGCTCCCCCAGCCATACCCAGGCCACCGCCATGGCCACGATCGGGATGAGATTGCTGTAGGCCGACGTCCGGGTCGCCCCCAGCCGTTGCACGCCCGTGTACCAAATCACGTAGGCGAGGACCAGGCAGAAGGTCGACGACCACAACATCAGGCCCCAACCCAGACCCGACACGGCAGCCCAGTCGGTGCCGCCTAGCGACGGCGCGGCGAAGGCAACATAGAAAGGGGCGGCCACGATGGACGTCCACGCCGTGAGGATCGTCGGCGAATAGCGCCCCAGCAACGGGCGTGACGCCACGGAGTAGACCGCCCACCCGAGCATCGCAGCAAAGACGAACCCATCACCCACGAGCGAGTTCGCAGACAAGGTGGCTCCGACGCCCACCACGAAATACAGACCGACCACCGACAGCAGTCCTCCCGCCCATCTGGTCCACGTCAAGCGCTCGTGGCCGACCAACGACGACAGCAGCGAGATTGCCACTGGCGACAGGCCGAAGATCAGCCCCGAGTTGGCCACGCTCGTACGCGGCACGCCGCTCATGAAGAGCATCTGATAGAACGTACCGCCCATGAGGCCGAGGAACACGACGCGTCCCCAGTCGGCGCGAGCCACCCGGCGGTCGGCCGGCTGCGCCCGCCAGATCACGACGCCAAAGGCCGCCGCGGCCACGACCATGCGCAGCGCGTTGAACGCGTGCACGGGGAAGTCGCGCAGCGCCACCTTCACGACCGACAGATTCGTGCCCCACGCCAGAATGACGAGCACGAGCAGAAGGTCGAGGCCGGTGAAGCGGCCGCGCATCATGGTCGCGACGCCAGCCCGGTCCGCGCGGACGGCCTCCCGGGTACATGCAAAGAGGGCAAACCGCGTTGCCGCGGCTTGCCCTCGAACCCGAGCGGACGTCCGGCCGTGGTGTTACCCGCCGAACGGCTTGAGGAAGAACAGAATGAGCGAGATCAGCAGGACGTAGATCACGAGGGACTCGATGAGCACGAGGCCCAGGATGAGGGCGCCACGAATCTCACCAACAGCACCTGGGTTGCGGGCAATCGCCTCGGTGGCCGAGCCAATCGCCCGGCCCTGTCCGATCGCGGCGCCAGCCGCGGCGATGCCAAGGGCAAAACCGGCAGTGATGATCGACCACTGAGCCACGACCGCATTGGTGGCCCCAGCGGCATCCTGGGCATAGACCGGGGACACGAGGCCCGCGACCAGCAACATCAGGGACGCAGACAGGATTGACCGAGTACTCAACACACGCCTCCTACGAAAGCCTGGAATGCGACCCGAC
>JANORI010000602.1:0-10822 GCA_031415235.1 Acidobacteriota bacterium
GCTGAAGCCGCCGGCAGCGAACTCGGTGGTGACGTTGAAGACGTTCTTCGACTGGCCGGCCAGCGCGCGCTGGAGCGAGGTCTGCACCGTCCTCTGGCCAGCGCTGAGCGTGATTTCCGAGTCGACGAACGTGTAGTTGGCAGCCACGTAGAGGTGCCGGAACACCTGGCGCGCCGCTTCGAGCTCGAGCCCGAAGTTGCGCGCGCTCTCGGCGTTCTGGAAGGTGACGATCGGCTGGGCGCCGGCAATCACGATGCGCTCGATGGGCTCATTGAAGTATTTGTAGAACGCACTCACCGCGACCACATTGCGGCCCCCCGGAAACAGTTCCCAGCGGGCGTCCACGTTCTGGATGATGGCGCGGCGCAGGTCGGGGTTGCCGCGCACGGCGCGGGCGCCGACCACGTCGGTGAACTCGAAGGTCGCCACCTCGCGGAACTCGGGGCGGTTGACGGTGGAGCTGTAGCCGAGCCGCAGGTTGGAGTTGGTGGTGATGCCCTGCACCAGGTTGACCGACGGGAAGAAGTCGGTGTTCTTGTTCTCCGAGGTGGTGGTCGCGACGAACAGCCCGAACGGATCGAAAGAATCCACCTGCTGTTCGAACCGCTCGACCCGGGCGCCGGCCACCAGGCGGGTGCGGGCCCGCAGGGCGATGTCGACCATGCCGTAGCCGGCGTAGGTGGTCTGCGCGCCGTCGTAGGCGTCGACCGGGCGCGTTTCCTCGTTGAAGCGGAAGGCGGTGCCGATGTTGTTCGACGTGAAGATCTCCTCCGGCGTCAGGGTCAGATTGGCCTGCACGCTGCTGCCGGAGCCGGTCGTGATCGGGATGAAGCGGAAGCGGCGCGACTGGAACGCGCGGTCCCGGTCGATGACGTTGGCGCCGAACTTGTACTGGGTCGGACGGTCACCCGCGGTGCTGAAGATGCTCCAGTTGGCGGCCGCGTCGAGGGTGTTGTCTTCGAGGTCGTTGAACATCCGGAAGCCGCTCTGCGACTCGTCGGCCAGCACCGGGTTGCCGCTGTAGGTGAAGCCGCCGCCGGCGAGCGGCACCAGCGTGGCCTGGTAGAGCGTCTCGCGCAGGTCGGGCTCGTTGCGGTCGGCACGCGAGTAAGTGGCCCGCCAATCAAGGCGGCTGTTCGACAACCCGCGGAAGAAGTGTTCGCCCGAC
Source organism: Acidobacteriota bacterium (assembly GCA_031415235.1). Taxonomy (GTDB): domain Bacteria; phylum Acidobacteriota; class Vicinamibacteria; order Vicinamibacterales; family UBA2999; genus CADEFD01. The sequence goes on from JANORI010000602.1 coordinate 1,169, forward strand.
AGGCCGTTCGAGAACAACCCTTCCTCGATGAACTGCACGCGGTTGTTGAAGTAGTAGAAGTTGTTCTCGGTGTTCGGCCCTTGGAACCGGCGGCCCTCGTCCTTGCCGCTGTGGGTGTAGAAGTTCTCGAACGACAGGCGGTGGTTGGTGGTGGCCTGGTACGACAGGTTCGCCACGCCGCCGATTTGGGCGCGCTGGGTGCCGGCTTCGATCTCGTAGTCGCTGACCGCTTCGAGCTCGTCGCCTTCCCCGAGACGATAGAAGGCCCGGTCTTCCCGCTGGAACGTTTCCCGGTACGACTGCGACCAGCTGGCCACGACGCCGAGCTTGCCGAAGCGGTTGCCGGCCACCACGCCCCAGTTCTGGCCGGGCGCGCCGTCGGCATTCTGCGGTCGCCACGTGTTGTCGAGGGCCCGGCCGAAGGCCGAGATCTCGGCCGGCGTGAAGCCCACGGTCGGAGTGAACACGCCGCGCCGGACGATCTTCGAGTCCGGGAACGAGCCGGGCAACGCCCGGCTGCCGTTGTCGAAGCCCAGCCAGTCGCGCGAGCCGAGCGAGCTGAGCGGGATGCTCTTGCCGGTCGATATGCTGTTGCCCGACAGGCCGTAGGAGAAGTCGAGCACCGGGCGGTTGGGCAGCTTGATCGGATTCACCTGCACGAGGCCGCCGGCGAACTCCGCCGACTTGTCGGGCGAATACGACTTGGCTACCTGCACGCTGTCGAGCAGCCCGGACGGAAACATGTCGAGGGGCACGACCTTTTTGTCGGGTTCGGTGGTGGGCAGCGTGGCGCCCGACAACTGGGTGTTGCTGTAGCGCTCGCCGAGGCCGCGCACGAACACGTACTGGTTGTCGACGACCGAGATGCCGGTGACGCGCTGCATGGCGGCGGCGGCATCGCCGTCGTTGTTGCTGCGCATCTCGACGGCGCCGAGATTGTCGCTGATCATCGGCGCGTTCTTGCGCTCGATGAGCTGCACTTCCTGCGACGAGGTCACGGCGTCGATGGGCGCGTCGCCGCGTACGACGACCGTCTCCGCGAACTTGGCCATCGTGATTCCGATGTTGGCGTCGAGTGTGCGCACGCCGCTCGTGACCGCCACCTTGGTGGTCATCTCCTGGTAACCGTCCATCACGACCTTCAAGTCGTAGGCACCGGGCACGAGTTCGACCACATAGCGGCCGTCGACATCGGTGTAGACCGTTTCGCCGCCCACGACCTCGACCGGCACGCCGGGCAGGCTGATGCCGTTGGTCTCATCCCGCACCACGCCGGTGACCCGGGTCGTCCGCGCCGTCGCCGCGGCGGGCTGTTCGGCCCACGCCGGCTGCACGGTATTGGTCAACAGCACGCCCGCAAGCAGGGCCACCTGGACACATCGCAAATTCATACGCTCCTCGACCTCGAAACACTGGGGTTGAACATCCAGGTCAGGTTATCGGGGAGCCGTGAAGCGACTGCGACAGGGCGGTTACGGGCGGGTTAATTCGTGCGCGGCGTCCCGCCGAGGCGGACGCGAGCCGATTGCGGACGCTCCGGGCGGCTAATTCCGGAGGAGGCCGGCGAGAATCAGGCCGCCGAGCGCGGCGTCGGTGCGGCGCCCGAGGCGCAGTTCCGCGCGCACGACGTTCTCGCGCTGAATCGCGCACGACTGGGCCGCCGGCTCGCCCCGTCCGGGGTCGGGGCATCGACCCGACAGGTGTCCGGCCGCCAGGTACGGCACGGCGTGGCCGTAGACCTCGTGGGCCAGTACGCGGTCCAGGTCGGCGTGGAACTCGCCCGGCAGTGACCCCCGCAGGTCGTGGAGCTGCCGCATGCGCCCCACGTTCACCACCACCAGCACGGTGGTGACGTTGCCGTCACCATCGGCCACGGGCGACACTTCGGCGACGGCGGAACGATCGAAGGCGGTCGTGGTGCCGGTGGCGCGGTCTTGCACCACCACCTGGTCCGGTGTCAGCACGAGCGCCCGCCGTCCGGTGGCAGCCAGCGCGGCCATGGCCGCCCGCCATGAGGCGCTACCCCGCTCGATGCGTGCCAGGGCTTCCCGCAGGGTCTGGTCGTGGGTGACCACGGCCACATGACGGGCCGCCGGGCGGTCGTCGGTCTGCTCCGCGGCCACACCCGCAGCGCCAAGGACGGCGACGATCGCCCCGATCACGAAGCATTTCGTGGAGGCCATGGGTAGCAAACCAGATGAGTGACGTTCACGCAACGGTAATGTTAACTCGCTGTTAATTCAATCGACATTTGCTCCTTTGGACTTCAGGGCGGGCGTTGCGGGCGACCGGCACGGCCTCAGTCGTCGCCTTTCACGCGCGTCCACGACGCACCGGCGTCGCTCACCGGCGGCAACCCCAGTGCGACCACCCCGGCGATGCCCGCGAGCACCACCGCGCCCCACAGCGACGCGGCCACGCCGGCCTGCTGGTAGAGCAGGCCCGACAACAGCGTGCCGATCAGGCGCCCGCACGCATTCGCCATGTAGTAGAAGCCGACGCTCAACGAGACCCGCTCGGCCTCCGAATACGCCAGCACCAGATACGAGTGCACGGCGGAGTTCATCGCGAAGACGATGCCGAACAGCCCCAGTCCGCCGAGCATGGTGGGCGCCGGCGGCCACTGCAGCAGCAGGCCGACGGGAATCAGTGCGGTCACGCCCGCGAGGGCCAGCCCGAGCGCGCCGGTCAGGCCCGGGCCCGGGGCGCGGCCTCGCGTCACGGCCCGCAAGAGCAGAGGCGCCGCGCTCTGTACGGCGCCGTAGGCCATGACCCAGACCGCCATGAACCCACCGACCTGGGCGAACGACCAGCCCAGCACCGAGGCGAGGAAGACCGGCACGCTCACCACGAACCAGACATCGCGGGCCGCAAACAGCGCCATGCGCGCGAGCGAGAGCCGGTTGATGCCCGGCGAGTTCGAGAGCACGCCGGAGAACGCCGCTTTCCGCTTGGCTTGCCCGAGCTGACCTGGCAGCGTCGTGAGGACGAGTACCAGCACAACGAGAACGCCGCCCGACAAGGCCAACAACGCGACGCGGAAGCCAAACGCCGAGAGCAGCAGGCCGCCCACGAAGAACCCGGCCCCTTTGAGGGCGTTCTTCGAGCCGGTGAGGACAGCGACCCACGCGAACAGCCCCGACTCGTCGCCCTTGGGCACTAACACCTTGACGGCGCTCTTGGCGCTCATCTTGGTCAAGTCCTTGGCGATTCCCGAAAGCGCCTGGCAGGCCATGGCGTAGCCCACGGATGCGGCCGTGCTCCACTCGCGGTTCAGAGCAGCCAGCAGCGCCAGCGCCACGATCTGCAGCAGCAAGCCGAGGACCAAGGTGAACCGCACGCCCGTGCGCGACGCTACCCACCCGCCGACCAGATTCGTGACGATGCCGAAGAATTCGTAGAGCAGGAAGAGAAAGGCGAGCTGCACCGGCGTGTAGCCAAGCTGATTGAAGTGCAGCAGCACCAACATCCGCAGCGCACCGTCGGTGAGGGTGAATGCCCAGTAGGCGGCCGTGACCGTGACGTAGTTGCGGATGCTGATCGGCGGCGCAGGCGCAGGCGCCGACGCCGAGGTGGCGCCGACGCTCACAGCCGCGCGCCCACCTTCTGCGCGAGCTCGATCATGCGGTGCACGTAGCCGATCTCGTTGTCGTACCACGCGAGCACCTTCACGCAGGTGCCATCGACGACCATCGTCGACAAGGCATCCACGATGGCGGAGCGGGGGTCGTCCTTGAAGTCGACCGACACCAAGGGCAACGTCTCGTAGCCGAGAATGCCTGCCAGACTACCCGAGGCCGCCCGCTCGAACGAGGCGTTGACTTCCTCGACCGTGGTCGGGCGCTGCACCTCGAACACGCAATCCGTGAGTGAAGCGTTCAGTAGCGGCACGCGCACCGCGAGACCGCTCAGTTTCCCCAGCAATTCCGGATAGATGAGCCCGATGGCGGTCGCGGAGCCGGTGCTCGTCGGAATCAAGGACAGGCTGCTGGCGCGCGCCCGACGAAGGTCTCTGTGCGGGGCATCCACCACCGTCTGCGTGTTGGTGATGTCGTGCACCGTCGTGATGACGCCGTGCCGGATGCCGATCGCCTCGTGAATGACCTTGACCACGGGCGCCAGACAGTTCGTCGTGCACGAGGCGGCAGTGACGACGTGGTGAACCCTTGGATCGTAGAGATGGTCGTTCACCCCCATCACGATGTTGAGGGCGCCGGTCTTGACCGGGGCAGCCACGACCACCTTGCGGACTCCAGCCGCGAAGTACGGCTCGAGTGATTCGGCCGTGCGGAACTGGCCACTGCATTCGAGGACGATGTCGAGCCGATGGGCGCTCCACGGCGCGGTGCTGACCGTGGGCGCACTGGAGAACGAGATGGCGGTGCCGTCGATCGCGATGCCCGCCTCGCTGGCCGTGACCGATCGCGGCCACCGGCCGTGGACGGAATCGAAGGTCAGCAGATGCGCTGCCGTCCCGGGTCCGCCGGCGACCTCGTTGACGTGGACGAACTCCAGATCGGGCCGTCCCCAGCCCGCGCGAAGCGCGAGCCGTCCCATGCGGCCGAAACCGTTGATGCCGATGCGTATGCTCATCGGGAATGGCTAGCAGCACTCGGGGCCGCAGCAGCTCTTGCCAGGCCCGCCGGGCTTCACCGCCCGCACGAACGCGCTCATGAACTTGCCGTCAATTGACTCGGCCAGACCCGGGCGGTCGAGACCGGCTTCCGCCAGGAACGACTTGGCGTCGGCCGCCTGGTAGATCCGCGTGGGCTCGAGGCCGATGTCGCCGAAACCGGCGCCGGCGAGCAGTTGCCGGTACTCCGTGTCCTCGAGCGCGCCAGCCACGCAGCCAATCCACAGCTCCATGCTCTTGCGGATGTCGCCGGGCACTTCGCCCTTCACCACCACATCCGACACGGCGAAACGGCCGCCGGGCTTGAGCACGCGGAACGCCTCGCGCAGCACGCGGGCTTTGTCGCCCGACAAGTTGATCACGCAGTTGGAGATGATGACATCGACCGAGTTGTCGGGCAGCGGGATGTGCTCGATCTCGCCCTTCAAGAACTCCACGTTGTCGACGCCGGCGCGCAGCTTGTTGGCATTGGCCAGAGCCAGCATCTCGTCGGTCATGTCGAGGCCGTAGGCCTTGCCGGTCGGGCCGACCCGCTTGGCCGAGAGCAGCACGTCGATGCCGCCGCCCGAGCCGAGATCGAGCACGACCTCGCCCGCCTTCAACTCGGCCAGCGCCGTAGGATTGCCGCACCCGAGCGACGCCAGCACCGCTTCGGCCGGCAGCCCCGACTGCTCCGACAGGTCGTAGAGGTTGGACGTAATCGGATCGCCGCAGCCCGAATCCGTGGGGCTGCCGCAACAGCCGATCGCCAGGGCGCCGCTGGCCGCGCGCGTGGCCGCTTCGCCGTACTTCTCCTTCACCGTGCTCTTGATGTCGACTGGGATGCTCATTCGGGTCTCCTTCGCCGGCTATGCAGGCCAGCGCGATGCGCAAGACATTTGCGTATACGAATATATTGAGCCGTGCTATATTTGTCAACGCAAATATGTCGACCTGCTGCACCGCGTCGCCGGCGCCTCGTGTACGCAATGCCGCCGCCCTCACCGGGCTCTACCAGGCGTTGGCCGACGCCACGCGCCTGCGCATCCTGGCGATTCTGGCGATTCAGACGCCCGCCGCCCCCGAGGGCGAGCTGTGCGTGTGCCACATTCACGACAGCCTCGGCGTGTCGCAGTCCACCGCCTCGCGCCACCTCGCTTATCTCCGCAAGTCCGGACTGGTCGAGGCGCGTCGCGCAGGCGTGTGGATGCACTACCGGATCGTGCGCCCCATGGATCCCGTGGTGGCCTCGGTCTTCGACGCGGCGCTGCACGCCCTCGGCCACGCCGACAGCACCACGCGTGATCGCGCGAAGCTGGCGCGCGTGGCGGCAACATCGCCGCCGGCCTGAGGCGACCCGCGACTACAATGGCGCGGCACATGTCGGCTGGCGCCTCCCCCGTTCGCATTGGCCGCCTGGCGGCACTCGTGGTGCTCTTCCTCGGCCTGACGCTGCTCGTGCCACGTCCCGAGAGCATCACGCCTCAGGGGTGGCGCACGTTCGCGATTTTCGTGTCCGTGATTGCCGGCATGGCGATTCAGCCCATGTCGGGCGCCGCGCTCGTCATCCTGGGCCTCACCGCCGTGACCGTGAACGGCATCCCGATGCGCGAGGCCCTCGGCGGCTTCGGCGAGCCGTCGGTGTGGCTGGTGCTGTCGGCCATGTTGATGGCCCGAGCCATCTTCGACTCTGGGCTGGCGCGCCGCCTGGCGCTGCTCTTCATCCGCCGCTTCGGCGGCAGCTCGCTCGGCATCGCCTACGCCCTCGTGATGACCGATGTGACGCTGGCCACTGGCGTGCCGTCGATTACCGCGCGCTCCGCCGGTATGGTGTTGCCGATCGGCCGCAGCATCGCGGAGCTCTTCGGCTCGCTGCCCGGCCCCACCGCGCCGCGGCTCGGTCGCTTCCTCATCAGCGCGATGTATCAGGGATCGGCGGTGGCCTGCGCGATGTTCCTCACGGGCCAGGCCAGCAACGTGCTGGCGGCGGGCCTGGCCGCCAAGCTGGCCGGCGTGGATGTGACGTGGTCGGGCTGGCTGATCGCGGCCAGTGTGCCCGGTCTGGTGTCGTGCCTGGTCGTGCCCTGGGTCGTGCACAAGGTGGTGCCACCCGAGATCACGCATACGCCCGAAGCCGCCGCCTTCGCGGTGCGTGAACTGGCCGTGCTCGGACGCGTGGGCCGCACGGAAGGCATCACGATGGCGGTGTTCGTCGCGGTGGGGCTGCTCTGGCTCACCACCGGCTGGCATCGCCTCGACGTCACGCTGGTGGCCATGGGCGGGCTCTCGGTGATGCTCATCACCGGCACGCTGCGCTGGGAGAACGTCATCGCCGAGCGGGCGGCGTGGGACGTGTTCATCTGGTACGGCGGGCTGCTCAAGATGGGCGAGTTGCTGAACGCCACCGGCGTGCCGACGGCGTTTGCCACGGGGGTGGGCAGTCTGCTGACCGGCGTGGACTGGTTCGTCGTGCTGGTGCTCGTGTTGCTGCTGTTCTTCGTGACGCACTACCTGTTTGCCAGCATCACGGCGCACATGCTCGCGCTGTTCCCGCCGTTTGCCACGCTGCTCATCGGCGTGGGGGTCCCGCCCACGCTGGCGGTCTACAGCCTGATGTGCCTCGCGAATCTGCCGGCAGGCCTCACCCACTACGGCACGACTACGGGACCGATCCTGTTCAGCCAGGGCTACGTGACCTTGGCCGAGTGGTGGCGCACCGGCGCCATCGTGGGCGCCGTCAATCTCGCGATCTGGCTGGTGGTGGGCCTGGCCTGGTGGCGCGTGCTCGGATTCTGGTAGCGGCGCCGCTCACGCGCGGCTCGCGGCCGCACCATTGGCAGCAGCGCTGGGCTCGCACTACACTGCTGCCCGTGATGCGGGACACGCTTGCCCTGATTCTCGGCGGCGGCCAAGGCAGCCGCCTCTTCCCGCTGACGCAGCACCGGTCCAAGCCGGCCGTGCCAATCGGCGGCAAGTACCGCTTGATCGATGTGCCGATCAGCAATTGCCTGCACGCCGATCTGCGCCGCATCTTCGTGCTCACGCAGTTCAATTCGGCGTCGCTGAATCGCCACGTGGCCGGCGCATACCGCATGGACACGTTCTCGAACGGCTTCGTCGAGATTCTGGCGGCCGAGCAGACGCCCGACAGCAGCGCGTGGTTCCAGGGCACGGCCGATGCCGTGCGCAAGGCGGCGCGGCACTTCGCGCAGTACGACGCCGACTACTACCTGATCCTGGCCGGCGATCACCTGTACCGCATGGACTACGCGCAGATGCTCGACGCCCACGTCGAGCGCCAGGCCGACGTCACGATTGCCGCGCTGCCCGTCGATGCCACCGACGCCACGGGCATGGGCATCTTCACGTTCGACTGGCGTGGCGCCATTCAGAGTTTCGAGGAGAAGCCCAATCTGGACCGCCTGTCGGCCATCGGCCGCAGCGTACCGGCCGGCTCCACCTTCATGCCGCTCGAAGACGCCAAGCCCTTCGTGGCGTCGATGGGCATCTACGTGTTCACGCGCGAGGTGCTCTTCGAGCTGCTCGAACTCAAGGGCGGCGTGGATTTCGGCCGCCAGCTCATTCCGGCGGCTCTCGAGAAGTACCGGGTCGTGGCCCACCTGCACAGCGACTACTGGGCCGACGTGGGCACCGTCGAGGCGTTCTATGACGCCAACATCATGCTCACCGAGCCGGGCGCGCCGTTCAGCTTCTACGACCACCGGCGGCCGATCTACACGCACGCCCGCTTTCTGCCGCCGTCGCGCGTCAACGGCTCCACCCTGGAGCGCACGCTGCTGGCCGAAGGCTGCTACGTGGACCAGGCGCTCGTGCAGGACTCGGTCGTCGGCATCCGCACCACGATTGGCGCCGGCGCGCAGGTGCGGCGCTCGGTGCTGCTCGGCGCCGACGCCTACGATGCGCCCACGCACGGGCACGAGAGCGGCGTGGCCATGGGGATCGGCCCCGGCGTGGAACTCGACCGGGTGATCGTCGACAAGAACGCGCGCATCGGCGAGGGGTCGCGGCTGGTGAATCTACAAGGGCTGCGCGAGTTCGCCGGACCGAACTACTACATCCGCGAGGGCATCCTGATCGTGCCCAAGGATGCGGTGATTCCGCCTGGCACGGTGGTCTGAGGCGACACCGTAACTTAGAATTAACGGCCGCGTCACTGGCTGGAAATCTCGCCCCGGTAACCTGAGGCATGACTTTCCAGGCGACTCCGACCACGCGCGCGACCGACAGCCGAGCCTCTGGAGCCGCCTCGCTGGCGGGTCCCGGTCCGACCAGCCCCCGCCCGGCAACGCCGCGTCCGGTGCCAGTGCCGCGCGCCGGCCGCCGGCGCGTGCTGGTCGTCGATGACGAGCAGGACATCGCCGACCTCGTCAAGCACACCCTCGAACGCGGCGGCGACATCGAAGTGGAGACGGTGGCCAGTGGTGACTCGGCGCTCAAGGCGGCCACCGAGCAGCCGCCCGACCTGGTGGTGCTCGACCTCAACCTGCCGGTGCTGAGCGGCCTCGAAGTGTGCCGCATCCTGCGCCAGCGGCCGGCCACGGCCACGGTGCCGATCATCATGCTGACCGCGCGCACGAGCGAAGGCGATAGGGTGACGGGCCTCGACTCGGGCGCTGACGACTACGTGACCAAGCCCTTCAGCGTGCGCGAGCTGGCGGCGCGCGTGCGGGCGGCGCTGCGCCGGGGACGGTCCACCGAAACCCCCGCGGCCGCCATCTATCGTGGCGCGCACCTGTCGGCCGATTTCGATGCCGTGTCGGTGGAGGTGGACGGCGCGCCGGTGAAGCTCACGCGCCGCGAGTTCGAGTTGCTGCGCTATCTCGTGGACAACCGGAACCGCGTGCTGTCGCGGGATCGCCTGCTCGAACGCGTGTGGGGCTACGACCGGTTCATCGAGACCCGGTCGGTGGACGTGCATGTAGGCCGGCTGCGCGCCAAGCTCGGCCCGGCGGGCCGCCAGATCGAGACCGTCGTCGGTCTCGGCTACCGTTTCGTCGAGTAGGCGCGCGGCGACCCGTCGC